>NZ_JBFAKH010000065.1:0-45610 GCF_040655635.1 Streptomyces sp. NPDC050388 | reverse complement strand
TGACGGCGTGCCCGACGGAGAAGGTGGTCTGGATGCCGCGCTGTCGCAGGCCGCGCAGGTGGGCGAGGAAGGCTTTCGCGCTGCCCGCGCTGTCGGCTCGGATCAGGATCGGGGTGCCGTGGCGGTGGGCGTCGGGAATCTGCGCGAGGGCTTGATCGAGGACGGTGATGTGGTCGATGGCGGTGTTGGCTCCGGCGTTGCCCGGTCGCAGGATGCCGGCCAGAGCCTCGCCGGTGTTGTCCAGGAAGCAGAGCATCGGGTGGCAGCCGAAGCCGCGTTTGTAGGTGGCGGCGGACTGTTCTTTCTCGGAGTGGCAGGTGACCAGGGTGGCGTCGATGTCCAGGACCAGGCCGGGTAGTTCACGCCCTCCGGCGTGTGATGCGGGTATGGAGTGCCCGGTCTCGCCGGCGTGCAGCCAGGCGACCTCGCGGGCCTGGGCCCTGGCTGCCCGCAGTGCTTTCAGGGCTGCGGTGTCGATGCCGGCGAGCACTCGCCAGGCGGTCGGGGTGGAGGCGACGGGGCCGAACACGTCGCGCTGGTCGCGCAGCACGGCCAGGTCCCGGATCGCCTCGCCTCCGTCGGCGAGCATCACCCTCAGGTCCACCGCGACGCGGCCGGGATCGTGCCCGGTCCCACGCGGCCGCAGCCGGTGCAGAGCGTGACTGAAGGCGCTGGTCAGCGAGGTGGCGTCGGCCAGATCCGCCAGCAGACGTGAGCCGGCGTGGCTGACCACCCCGTGCCCGTCGGCGCTGACGACGAGCCTGGGGCGTGACCGGGTAGTCTGCACGCAGAAAGCGCCTTCCTGCTGGTACGACTGGGACCTTAGACAAGCCCCATCGTTGCAGCTCAGAAGGCACTTTCGCTTTTCCGATCATGATCCGGACGCGACCCCGGACGAAACGCGCAGGTTAGGCGCCGCGTCGGTCAGTACCTTGCCCGGGTCGGGAGCCGCTGTTCCATGCGCGCTCCGATCATCGAGTCGTGAGGGAACCGCGTGTCACTGACAGATAAGGGGGCGGACGAATCCGCCGTAACCCTCGATCCACCGGGCACCGGACGCGCCACCGCGCTCGTGCTCCTGGTGAGCAGTCACTTCCTCCTCAACATGGACTCCGCGATCATCGAGGTGGCCCTGCCGACCATCAAGGAACAACTGGGGTTCTCCGTCTCCAGTCTGTCCTGGGTGGCCAACAGCTACATCCTCACCTTCGGCGGTTTCCTGCTGCTGGGCGGCAGGCTGGGAGACGTACTCGGCAGTCGCAGGGTGTTCGCGGGTGGACTTGTGGGCTTCGCGCTCACCTCGTTGCTGGGTGGCCTCGCCTCCTCGCCGGAGGTGATGATCCTGGCCCGGGGCGCCCAGGGCTTCGCTGCCGCCGTCGTCTCGCCCACAGCGCTGTCCCTACTGGTGGGACTCTTCCCGGATCGGCCGGGAAACGGCGAGAGCGCCACAAGGCCCTGGGCACGCTGGGTGCAGTTGCCGCGGTCGGCGGCTCGGCGGGGTATTTCCTGGGCGGGCTGCTGACGGGCCTCGTGGGCTGGGAGGCGACATTCCTGGTCAACGTCCCCGCGGCGCTGGCCCTGGCCTGCTTCGCGCAGCGGCTCCTGCCCCCGGACTCCCGGGGCGCGGGACGGGCGCGGGTCGACTTCGTCAGCGCCGTGGGGGTCAGCGCCGGCATGGCCCTCCTGGTGTACGCCCTCGTCGATGCCGAACCGTCGAAGCTGCTTTCGGCGCGGACGTGTGGCTTGGTGCTGATTTCCCTGACGGTGCTGTCGCTCGTGGTGGTACGTCAGAACCGAAATTCCGATCCGCTGTTTCCGCTGCGCATCCTGCGTATCCCGGAGATCCGCGGAGCCAACCTTGTCGCAGCACTGATCAACATGGCCATCGGGCCCGTCATCTTCTTCCTCAGCCTCTACGTGCAGCAGGTGCTGGGCTTGAACCCGTTGGCGGCGGGTCTGGCCATTCTGCCCATCGTCGCCGCAATAACGGTGTCCTCCCGGCTCACGGGATCCCTGCTCTCACGCTTCGGCGTCCGCCCCGTGATGATCTGCGGGTTGTCCCTCTTCTCGGCTGGTTTGCTGTGGCTCGGATGCATGTCCGGTGCCGCCTACTGGGCCGAGGTGCTCGGCCCTGAGGTGATCATCGGCTTCGGGGAAGGGCTGGTCTTCGTCACGTTCACCGTGTGCGGGACGAGTGGGCTCGACGCACGCGACGCCAGCGCCGCCTCCGGTCTGCTCACCACGGCCCAGAAGGTCGGCAGCGCATTGGACCTTGCGCTCCTGAGCACCGTCGCCGCCACCTTCACCCGGGATACGGGACTCGCAGGCCTCACCGACGGCTACCGGGCGGCGATACTCGCCGCCACCATCCCCGTGCTCGCCGCGGTCGCCGTGAGCGGCTTGTGGCTGCGGGGCCGGGACCGGCGGTGATCCTGCTGGAACTCTGACGCACACGCTGACCACTGCCGCTCCGCGCATCGCAGAGCGGCACCATCGTCCGTGCCGGGCGTTCAGCCTGTGGCCGACGTCGTGCTGGGTTCCGGCAGTGCCTCGTGCAGGAGCCGGTCGAGTACGACGGCAACTCCGTCATCGTCGTTGGAGGGGGCGATTTCATCGGCCACGGCCCTCAGTTCCGGATGCCCGTTCGCCATGGCGACCGCGTGACCAGCCCACTGGAGCATCGGGACGTCGTTGGGCATGTCACCGAACGCGACGACGTCCGACGGAGTGGCGCCGAGCACCGCGCAGACCTGTGACAGACCGGTGGCCTTGTCGAAGCCCGCCGGGAGGAGTTCGACGATCCCGGGGCCGGCGTGCATCACCCTCAGTCCGGGCCCGCAGTGCGCGAGGGCCTCGGCGGCCAGTTCCCAATCGGACAACGCATCGTGGCGCAGGAGAACCTTGTCGATAGGCCGGCTCCACAGACCCTCGTTGGGCACGAGGCGGAAGGGCGACAGCTCGCGCTCGTCACCCCGGCTGAAACCCGGTGCTATGACGAACTCACCCAGGAGGCCGGAGGTGACGACAGCGAGGTGCAGGCGTCCGACCCGACGGGTCAGCCGGGCAACGACCGCCTGCGCGGCGGCCCGGTCCAGTTCGGTGTGGGTGAGGAGGAAGTCCCGGTCCACGTCGTAGACCTGGGCGCCCTGACCGCAAACGGCGAGGCCCCGGTACCCGAGAGCCCGGAACACGAAACCGCATCCCGAGGCGGGGCGGCCGGTGACGATGACGTGCCGGACCCCTGTCTCGTCCAGGCGCCGCAGTACGGTCCGGGTGTACGCGGAGACCGTGAGATCGCTGCGCAGCAGCGTGCCGTCCAGGTCCGTCGCCACCACGGTGGTCCGCCCGGCCGGCATCACGCGGCCCGCCGGGCGAGACCGGCGTAGACCTGCGCGTACTGCCTGGCTGTTCTCGCCCACGACCAGTCCTGGCGCATCACCCGGGTGCGGACCGCCGCAGGCACGTCGGGTCGCGCCAGCCAGGCGAGTGCCTCGCCGACGGTGCTGCGCACGGCCTGGACACTGTGCTCCGGGATCAGGAAACCGCCTCCGGCGGCCGGATCCACGCGTACGTCGACCACGGTGCCGCGGAGCCCGCCGACCGGGCTGGCCACTGGAAGCGTGCCGTAGCGGTAGGCGATCAGCTGGTTGAGGCCGCAGGGCTTCACCCGCGGGGGCATCACGGTGAGGTCGGCCCCGGCGTAGGTGAGCCAGGCGATGTCCTGGTCGAACCGCGGCACATGGGCCAGGAACTCGGGCACGTCCGCGCGCAGCGCACCCAGCGTCTCCTTGAGGTGGCCGTCGGCGGGACCCATGAGCACGAGCTGTGCCGTCTGCCCGCGCAGCATCGGCTCCAGTGCTTCCAGCAGCAGGTCGCTGCCCTTCTCGTGCACGAGCCGTGAGCACACTCCGATCACCGGCACGTTCTCGTCCGCGCGAAGCTCCAGTGTCTTCTGCAGTTCCTGCTTGTTCATCTGCTTGCCCAACTGCACGGTCGACGCGTCGTAGGGATAGGTCGGCCGGTCGACGGCGGCCGGATCCCACAGCCCGGCGTCGACACCGAAGACGATGCCGGTCGGGCGCACCCGCTCCAGAGCGGCTCCGACCGCCGTACCCCTCGTCTCCCGCTGCAGGTCGTCGACATAGCCCGTGCTGCAAGTCACCACGGTGTCGGCCGCGAGGAGCGCGGCGAGCAGCAGACTCGGCCGCCCGTCGGCCTGCTCCCGCAGCATCCGCAGAGCGCTCGCAGGCAGACTGAGGGCGTCCAGCTCTTCGATCCGCAGCTCGCCCGAGTACAGACCGTTGTGAATCGTCAGAATCTGCGGCAGGCCGGGAAAGCGGTCGCGAAAGTGGGCCAATGCCGCCCCGGACTGCCAGTCGTTGCCGTGTACGAGATCGTAGCCCCGCTGCGTCACGGCCACCCACTCCGCCACGCACCAGCCGAAGAAGGCGCCTCGCGCGGCTTCGTCCGCGAAGGGGCGGTACTGCTCGTCCCGGTACATCCCCGGCCGGTCGTACCAGGCGTCCGCGCGTATCAGGAAGATGTCGCCGCTGTGCTGGTGGTCCAGGAGCCGGTGGACTGTGGCGCCGGCCCGGATGCCCGTCACCCGGCGTTCGGGAAGAACGCAGACCTCCTCGATCCGCAGCTCCAGGCGGTTCACCAGGCATGGATAGTAGGGCAGAACCAGATCGTGGTGTGTGCCGTGACCACCGTCGAGGGCGGCCGGCAGCGCCGCGCTCGACAGCCCCAACCCGCCTTCGGAGAAGAGCGGGGCGTATCCCTGAGTGATGTAGAGACACTTTATCGATGTCTGCTCCGAAAAAGACCGGGCGCCGTCACGGGAAACGGGGGCCGACGCAATTGGCTCAATGAGGTCCCCCAATATCCATGGACGACCTTTCAGCGCATTTGCGGACCCATTTCACCGTGGCGTGTCTGCTGAAAGATGCCGGGCCGGAACCGTGTGCGACGGGCGGCGGCAACACGGCGTCGCCGGCGGCCGCCGGCGAGGGTGCTCGGTGAACGGCCGCGAGAGCGTGAGGCGGTGGCCACTTTGGCGAACACTTCCAAACAGGCAGGCCTTGGGTCAGGATGTACTGCGGTGGTTACTGAGCGTGGGAGTAGAGTCGATGGCTCGGGTGCGGCTGGCGGACATAGCGAAGAAGGCGGGGGTGAGCGAAGCAAGCGTTTCCCGCGTTCTCAACGACAGGCAGGGTGTCTCACATGAGATGCGGCAGGCCGTGCTGGACGCACTGCATGAGGCAGGAGCGGAAACCGATCGCTCGGTGCGCGAGACGTCGCGGATCATCATGCTCGTCACCACGGAGCTGACGAGCATGCCGGTCGTCGCCGCTCTGGTCCAAGAGCTCGAACAGGCGGTCCGCCGGTACGGCTATGTGCCGGCCGTCTACGTCCAGCCGTCCGACGCCGTCCTGGCACACGAGTCGTACGACCTGCTCATCGAGCACGGCGCGGCGGGCGCGGTGTTCGTGTCCGGCTGGCCCGACACCACCGTGTTCTCCGAGGACACCCTCGCCGAGCTGAGGGGACAGGGACTTCCCTACGTGTTCGTCAACGGCCGGGACACGTTGGGCAACGCCCCGTCCGTCTCCGTCGACAACCGTGCGGCCGTGCGGATGGCTACCCGGCACCTCAACGAACTCGGGCACGCCCGCATCGGGATGGTCGTCGGAAATAGCCGGCATCCCTCGTCCGCCAGCAGTATCGACGGATTCATCGACGCGCTGGAAGAGGTACGCCGTCCTGACGCGGTGCCAGAAGCGCATCGCGTCTATCACACGCTGCCCACAGTGGCGGGCGGCCGGGTGGTGGTGGGTACGCTTCTGGAGGACGGATGCACAGGAGTTCTGTGCGACAGCGACCTGACGGCCCTCGGCATCATGCAGGCACTGCACGAGCGCGGACTCTCGGTGCCCGAGCACGTCTCGGTGGTCACGTTCACCGACTCGCAGTTCATGGAGTTCATCAAGCCGCCGCTCACCGCGGTGCGCCAACCAGTCGGGGCGATCGCCATGGCTGCCGTCGCCACACTGCTGTCGGACGGCAGGACCAACGGGCCGCACGACGACGGGTTCCTGCTCATGCCGGAGCTCATCGTGCGCGGGTCCACCTCGGCCCGCTGTCCGACGGGCGTTGTCAGGTTGAGTGAGTACTTGGGGATGCGCGCGGTTTCGGGACGGGTCTGGCCGTGATGGTGACGGTGATTCAGGTTGCGGCGGGTCGGCCAGTGGTTCCGGTGATCTGGTCCCAGGTGGCGAAGCGGGTGATCATCTCGGTGCGGTGTTCGGGTGCGGTCATGAGGTGGCGGCGGGGCCGGAAGTGGGGTGAGATGCCGCTGAACGCGGCCAGGAACCGCTGCGCGGCACCCATCGAGCGGAAGCCTTTCATGGCGCGCTCGCGCTGCCGGGTGGGCTGGTGGCTGTTCTCGGCCCGGTGGTTCAGCCCCTGGTGGGAGCGGTGCTCGACCGAGGGCATCACCTCGCGGTGGGCAGCGCCGTAGGAGCGGAGCTGGTCGGTGACCACCACCCGCGGCGCCGACCGGGTCTTCTTCATCAGCTTGGCCAGGAACCGCTTCGCGGCCGTCGCGTCGTGCCGGGACTGCACGAGGACGTCCAGCACGTTGCCGTCCTGATCGACCGCGCGCCACAGGTAGTGCCACACCCCGTTGATCTTCACGAAGACCTCGTCCAGGTGCCACTTGTCGCCGGTCCGCGGCCCGCGGCGGCGCAGCCCGGCAGCGTACTCGGGCCCGAACCGGGCGCACCACTGCCGGACCGTCTCGTGGGAGACGATCACGCCGCGGGCGAGCAGCAGCTCCCCGGCCTCCCGGAAGGAGAGCGGGAAGCGGTGGTACAGCCACACCGCGTGCGTGATGATCTCCGCCGGGTAGCGGAAGCCCTGGTACGACGGTGTCGCGGCCTCCATGCTGTCCCTTCCCGGACCCGGCAAGCCAACCCGAAGATCATCGTATCGGCAGGCCCGCAGCCAACCTGACAATGCCCGCCAAGTGTTCATGGGACTTCGACACTCACATGATCACCGAGACCGTGCCTGCACTGCGTTTGCCCCTGCCCGAACCGGGACGTCCGCCCCAGGGCCAGACCAGCCCGACGTTCCGGACCGATCGCGATCATGCAACAGCCCCTGCGCGCAGGACACCGCCTCGGCCAGTGAGGCCGCGGTTGTTGCGATTCGTCAAGGGACCCACGAGACCAGGGCGATTGCAAAGTCGTGGTGATCTCTCGGATGTGCTGGTCACGGCGGTATGACGATGCTGGTTGGGTGCGCGATCGGACGCAACGAAGCTCCGTTGTGGAGGTGACCTTCCCAAGTCGCCGTCCCGCAAAGGAGCTTCGATGTGCCGTCAGTCTGCCACCGTCTGTCTGGTCAAGTCGCCCACCCGTCAGCGCCGTGCGCTTGGCCCGCTGGCCGAGCGGCTGCGGGCACTGGCCGATCCGTGGTGCCGGCGCGGGAAGCGTCACCCCTTCGTGGGAGTGCTGCTGATCGCCTGCTCCGCCGTGGTGACCGGTGCGAGGAGTTTCGTGGCGATCAGCGAGTGGGCGGCCGAGGCCCCGCAGGACGTCCTGGCCCGGCTCGGTGCCCGCACCGCAACCGCCCTGGCCCTGCGCATCCCGCCCAGCGGCGCGACGATCCGCCGGGTCGTCAAGGACACCTGCCCCGGCGGCCTGGCCGACCTCCTCGGCCACGACCCGGCCGGCACCGACACCCTCGCCCTGGACGGCAAGAGCGCCCGCGGCTCGCGCCTGGGCGCCACCCCGGCCGCGCACCTGCTCGCTGCGATGACCGGCACCGGGATGACCGTCACCCAGCTGCGGGTCCCCGAGAAGACGAACGAGATCACGTGCTTCGCCACCCTCCTGGACCCCTATGACCTGCAAGGAGTCACCGTGACGGGCGATGCCCTGCACACCCAGCGCGACCACGCCCGCTTCTTCGTCGAGGCGAAGAAGGCGCACTACGCCTTCACGGTGAAGCGGAACCAGAAGAACCTCTACGAACAGCCGCGGACCCTGCCCTGGCCGGAGGCGACGGCGAAGTTCTACGACCGCACCACCGGCCACGGGCGTAAAGAGACACGCGTGGTGCAGGCCCTGACCGTCACCGACCTCGGCGTCGACTTCCCCCACGCCGCCCAGGTCGCCAAGGTCGTACGTCACCGCACCGACATCAGGACCGGCAAGCAGAGCCGCGAGACCGTCTACGTGATCACCGACCTGACCAGCCGCCAGGCATCCCCGGAACGGATCGCGACGATCTTGAGGATGCACTGGGTGATCGAAAACAGGCTCCACTTCGTCCGGGACACCGCCTTCCGCGAGGACGCCTCCAAGATCCGCACCGGGCACAGCCCGGAGAACATGGCCACCCTCCGCAGCTTCGCCATCAACCAACTCCGCACCGCCGGCCACACCAACATCGCCGCCGGACTCCGCGCCACAGCCCTCCGCCCCCACGAGCGGCCACTGGCCCTCCTCGGCCTCAACTGACCTGCGCCGACGCGTGATCAAAGGACTTTGCAATCGCCCTGAGGTCCAGGGCGAGTTGGGCGAACCGACTCGGCCACCCGGGACTCGAGCTCTTCCACACGCTCCCGGACCACGGTCACCTCCATCGAGAACGCCGACGCCCTGGGTGGCCGTCCGGCACGCGCACCGAACGGCTACCCCGATCGGGACGCCTTCCGACACTCCGTTGTAGCCAGTCGAACGATCTACCGCTTACTTCAATTGCATGGTGAAGATTGAACGCCCAATTGGATGACGTCGTGATAGTTGGCAAGGTTAAAGGAAGGTCCCATGAGCCTGCCTGTGCATTGGTGGAGCGCAAGTCGAAGTTATGTCTCGGAGATCCTCTCGCTGCTCGCAGCCACGCCGGATCGAGATGTCGTTCATTGGCGTGGCGAAACCTTCTCTGGTGGCGACCTGATCCGGTCCGTGACGGAAACATTCCTTGCGCTGCGCAACCGCAGAGTGGGCAAGGGGGATGTGGTGGCGATTCTCGTCGCACCCAACAGCCCTGAGATGCTCACCGTGCGGTACGCGACACATCTGCTCGGCGGCGCCGTGTGCTATCTGCGAACCACTAATCCTGGTACTAGGACAACGGTCCTTCCGCTGGATCACCAGATCCAGATCCTGCGCGAAACCGAAGCCGTGACCGTCTATGCCGATGCCGAGAGTTCGGAGCGCGCGACAGAGCTCGCTGATGGTAGTGGGATCCCCGTAACGCGAGTTCAGGATGGGGAACGCAGCGAGGTCGGCCGGGTCGATGATGCCGACACTCCGGACGCCGTGTCATGGGATCCGGATGCGCTGGCCTTCATCGGCTTCACGAGTGGCAGCACGGGCCGGCCCAAGGGCATCCGGTTGTCGGGCCGTGCGTGGGAAGCCACGATGCGTGCATGGATGGGCGTCGGTCGTGAATACGACTGTGCGTCGATCCTGGTGTCGACCCCTCTGAGTCATGGCGTCGCCGCGATGGTGGACGCGGTCTTCGCCCTGGGCGGAGCGCTCTATCTCCATGAGAGCTTCGATGCCGAGAAATTCGTGGACACCGTCTCTGCGGAGAAGGAGGTCTCGTGGACGTTCATGGCAACGAATCACGTGTTCCAACTCATCGACCATCTGGCCGGGCGAGGAATCCGTGACACTGCCGCTGTGGAAGCTGCGGGCCTGTCTTCGCTGAAGCGGATCGTCTACGGCGGCAGCCCTGCAGCACCCGCGAGAATTGCACAGGCTTTTCAGCTTTTCGGCCCTGCTCTGGCGCAGGGATATGCCACGAGTGAGAGCGGTCGGATCACGATCCTGACGCCTCAGGAGCACGGCGACCCAGAACTCGCGGCTACTGTCGGTCGGCCCTTCCCTGAGGTGGAGGTCGTCGTCTGCAACTCGAATTCGGGCGCGCAGCTGGCGGCGGGAGAAATCGGCGAGGTTCGTGTCCGCTCGCCTCAGATGATGGACGGCTATAACGGCAACCCGGAGTTGACTGCACAAGTTCTTCGTGACGGCTGGTATTTCACCGGAGATATCGGCCGGCTCGACGAGCGGGGCTACCTGACTCTCTTGGGCCGGGTGGCCCATGTCATCAAGGTCGGCGGCGTCAAGGTTCATCCAATAGTTCTCGAGGCGGAAATTCTTTCCCACCCAGGTGTCCGGCACGCCGCCGTCTACAGTGTGCAGGACGAGGATGGAAGCGATCACATCCACGCCGCGATCGAATGCGATCCGGCTGAGGTGGCCGAGGTGGAAGAAATCCGCGCGAGGATTTCTGAGGCGCTGTCGCCGATTCATGTGCCCGAGAAGATACACGTCTTGAGCGCTCTACCGATGAACAGCAACGGCAAGCCCGACAAGGTGCTCCTGAAGTCGCAATATTCCTAGTCGGGTAGACCTTTCGGTTCGCAGGTCAATCCAAACGCAACGTCGAGAAGGCGAGTGAATGAACGTTCATCTGGCATCATACCTGAATGGGGCAACCGCTGACGATCTTGCTGGAAGCAAGCGTGAGTTCCTGGAGATCGGCCGTCGTTCCGGTGATTACCCCATGGCCGCTGCGCGGCGCGATGGGGTGGAATCGGAAGTAAGCGTCTGGTGCAGCAATGACTATCTGGGAATGGGTCAGAATCGCCAGGCCATCGCGGCTATGCAATCCGCGATAGATACCCATGGCGTAGGCTCCGGAGGTTCCCGGAACATCGGTGGAACCAACCACTATCACGTCCTTCTCGAAAATGAGCTGGCGGATCTGCACGGCAAGGAATCGGCTCTCCTTTTCACATCGGGATACACGGCCAACGAGGGATCCCTCACCGTGCTGGCGGGGCTGCCGAAAGACACCGTCGTATTTTCCGATGCGAAGAACCACGCCTCGATCATCGACGGTCTCCGGCACAGCGGCGCGAAGAAGCACGTCTTCAGGCACAACGATGTCGCCCACCTGGAAGAACTGATCGCGGCCGCTCCCGCCGACTGCCCGAAGCTCATCGTCGTGGAAACGGTCTATTCCATGTCGGGCAACGTCGCGCCGCTCGCCGAGATTGCCGACATCGCGGACAAGTACGGTGCCACGACCTTCATCGACGAGGTCCACGCGGTCGGCATGTACGGCCCGCAGGGCGCCGGCATCGCCGCGCGGGAAGGCATCGCCGACCGGTTCACGGTCGTGATGGGTACCTTGGCAAAGGGGTACGGGACGGTCGGCGGCTACATCGCGGGACCGGCGGCCCTCGTGGACGCGGTGCGGACCTATGCGCGCTCGTTCGTCTTCACCACCTCGCCGCCGCCGGCGGTCGCGGCCGCTGCGCTGGCGTCGGTTCAGTACCTGCGGTCCTCCGATGTCGAGCGAGAGACTCTCTCGGAGAACGCGCGGCTTCTGCACAGCCTTCTGATCGCGGCCGACATCCCGTTCATCTCGACGGACTCCCATATCGTTGCGGCCTTCGTCGGTGATGACGAACTGTGCAAGCGGGCGTCCCAGCTGCTGTTCGAGCGGCACGGGATCTACGTCCAGTCCATCAACGCCCCCAGCGTGCCCGCGGGCGAGGAGATCCTGCGGATCGCTCCGTCTGCCGTGCACGATCAGAAGGATGTTGAGACCTTCGCCGACGCCCTTCATGGGATCTGGAAGGAACTGAACATCCCGACCGCGAGTGCCCGGGACTGGTCCACGTCCGAGCTCCGCGGTGGCGGCGCCCGCATCGCCGGATGACCATGTCAGTTGCCGACGTGCTGGCCGACACCGCGGCGCAGCGACCCGACCACTCGGCCGTGATCCACGAGTCCGAGCACTTCACCTACGGGCGGCTGTGGGAACAGGCACGTCGCTACGCCGCCGTGTTGCGAGCCAACGGGGTACGGCCAGGAGACCGGGTCGCCATGCTCCTGGTCGACACCCCGCAGTTTCCCGTCGTGTACTTCGGCGTGCTGGCGGCCGGCGCCATCGCGGTCCCGCTGAACGTCATGTCGACCGCGTCGGAGATCGATCATGTACTGACCGATGCCGACGCCCGTTTTCTGGTGTGCGCCGCCTCCTTGCTCGCTCAGGCGAGAGAGGCGGCGGAGCCGCTCGGAACGGTTCTCCTCACCGTCGGCCCGGGCTCCGCGGGCACTGTCGACCTGGAGAACGCGGCACAGGACACGGCGCCGATCGACGATTCCGCGGTGCGGGAACCCGACGATGTCGCGGTCGTGTTCTACACGTCCGGTACGACGGGTGAGTCGAAAGGGGTGATGCTCACCCACCGGAACATTCTGTACAACGTCGAGAGGATGGTCGCCACTCCGTACATGTTCCGGAGTGACGACGTATTGCTCGGGTGTCTGCCGCTGTCGCACGGCTTCGGTCAGATCTGCGGCATGCTGACCGGCTTCCGCGCCGGTATATCCATCGTCATGATGCCGAGGTTCTCCGGGCGGGAGGCCCTCGCGCTGATGACGGAACACCGATGCACGGTGTTCATGGGCGTGCCGACCATGTATGTCAAGTTGCTTGACGCGGTGGCTCAGGGAGAGCAGGTTCCTCGACTCGACCGCGTGTACAGCGGGGGATCGGCGCTTCCGGTCAAGACTCTCGAAGAGGTCCGAAGCACATTCGGATGTCCTGTGTACGAGGGCTACGGGATGACCGAGACCTCCTGCAGCGTCGCATATCACTATCCGGGCGTGACTTTTCGATCCGGAACAGTCGGTGTTCCGATCACGGGCATCACTGTCGGTATAGCCCGGCCGAATGCCGACAGGATTGATCTCCTGCCGGTCGGTGAGGTGGGCGAGATTGTGGTGCGCGGTCCGAACGTCATGGCCGGATATCTCGGTCGCCCGGATATCACCGCCGAGGTTTTGATCGACGGCTGGTTCCTCACCGGCGATCTCGGCAGGCTTGACGGCGACGGCTACCTTTCGGTCGTGGGCCGTAAGAAGGACTTGATTCTTCGCGGCGGCTACAACGTCTACCCGCGCGAAATCGAGGAGATCCTCGTCGGGCATCCGGCCGTGGCGCAGGTGGCAGTCATCGGTGTTCCGCATCCTGAGCTTGGTGAGGAGGTCTGGGCGATTGTCGTGCCTGCCCGGCCGGAGGACGTCACCGCTGGATCGGATGACGAGATCATCGAATGGGGCAGACAGCGTCTCGCCGCATATAAGTACCCTCGGCGAGTCGAGTTCACCGACGCTCTCCCGTTGGGAACCAGCGGAAAAGTTCTCAAGCGGATGCTCGTCTCGAAATACGAGCCGGCCGTCAGCTCGTAACTGCAAACGAAAAAGAATCACATCGGCGTAGCACTCGCGGCGCGGCTGCGGGTGCTACGCCTCCTCTCAGGCATCGTACGTGACAATAGGTGGGGCGACTCGACCATGGTTGAATTCCAAGCTGACACGTCGATATCGACCGAGGCGATCGCGATCGTCGGTATGTCCTGCCGACTGCCGCACGCGGAGAACCCCGCGCAACTGTGGCAGCTGCTGCGCGACGGCCGCAGTGCGATCGGCGCGCCCCCGGCAGGCCGCCCCGAACTGCCCTCCCGGCCGGGGGGCTATCTCGAGGACGTCAGCGGCTTTGATGCAGGCTTCTTCGGTGTCAGTCCGCGTGAGGCGTCGTCGATGGATCCGCAGCAGCGGCTGATGCTCGAGCTCGCCTGGGAGGCACTGGAGGACGCCAGGATCCTCCCGTCCGATCTTGCCGACAGCCGGACCGGTGTCTTCGTCGGCGTCATCGCCGACGACTATGCCACCCTCACGCGTCAGCACGGGGCCGAAGGCATCACCCGCCACACCCTGACCGGTCTCAACCGCGGCGTCATTGCCAACCGGATCTCCTACACCCTGGGTCTGCACGGACCGAGTGCGGCCGTGGACACCGACCGGTCCTCCTCGCTGGTCGCTGTGCACCTGGCAGTAGAGAGCCTGCGCCGTGGCGAGTCCGCCATGGCCATCGCCGGCGGTGTCAACCTCAATCTGGTGCCGGACAGCACCATCGGCGCGGAGCGGTTCGGCGCACTTTCACAAGACGGTCTCAGCTTCACTTTCGACGCGAGGGCGAATGGATATGTACGCGGTGAGGGCGGCGCGTTCGTCGTGCTCAAGCCGCTGTACGCCGCCGTAGCGGACGGCGACCCGGTCTACTGCGTGCTGCACGGCAGCGCGATGAACAACGACGGGACGACCGAGGGTCTCACCGTCCCGAGTCCGGCCGGCCAGCAGGATGTCCTGCGGCAGGCGTACGAGCGTGCCAGGGTGTCCGCGGAGCAGGTGCAGTACGTCGAACTCCACGGCACGGGTACCAAGGTGGGCGACCCGATTGAAGCGTCGGCTCTGGGCGCGGTGCTCGGTGACGGCCGCGTGGACGGAGCCGAGCTGCGGGTCGGATCGGTGAAGACAAACGTCGGACACCTCGAGGGTGCCGCCGGCATCGTCGGCCTGCTGAAAGCGGCGCTCTGCATCCGTCACCGCGAGCTTGTGCCGAGCCTGAACTTCGAAACCCCCAACCCGGACATTCCGTTCGACGAGTTGAAGCTCGCCGTGCAGCGAAGCCTCGAGGCATGGCCGCGGCCGGACGAGCCGCTCTACGCAGGTGTCAGCTCGTTTGGTGTGGGCGGTACGAACTGCCACGTCGTGCTGTCGGACTGGCGCACCGAGTCGGCTGCGGAAGAGGAGTCGCCTGGCGCCGAGTCCGGCTCGGGTGTGGTGCCGTGGGTGGTGTCGGGCAAGTCGGCTGAGGCTGTGGCCGGTCAGGCGGGGCGGCTGGCGTCGTTCCTGGAGGAGCGGCCGGAGCTGGATGCCGCGGCGGTGGGACGCTCGCTCGCGGTGTCGCGTGCTCGTTTCGATCACCGTGCGGTGGTTGTGGGGGAGACGCGCGAGGAGCTGCTGGCGGGTGTTCGGGCGTTGGCCGCGGGTGTGCCTGCGGCTGGTGTGGTGACGGGTCGTGCGGTGCCGGGCGGTGCGGGTAAGACGGTGTTCGTCTTTCCTGGCCAGGGTTGGCAGTGGCAGGGCATGGCGCTTGAGCTGTTCGACTCCTCCCCGGTGTTCGCCGCCCGGCTGGTGGAGTGTGAGCGGGCGTTGGCGCCGTTCACGGACTGGTCGCTGCTGGATGTGCTGCGCGGTGTGGAGGGTGCGCCCGGTTTCGACCGGGTGGATGTGGTGCAGCCCGCGTTGTGGGCGGTGCTGGTGTCGCTGGCGGCGTTGTGGCGTTCGGTGGGCATCGAGCCGGATGCGGTGGTCGGCCACTCGCAGGGCGAGATCGCGGCGGCTGTGGTTGCCGGTGTGTTGTCGCTCGAGGATGCGGCGAAGGTCGTGGCGTTGCGCAGCCGGGCGATCGTGAAGCTGGCGGGTACGGGCGGGATGGTCTCGGTGGCCCTACCGGCCGACGAGGTTCGCGAGCTCATCGCCCACTGGGGCGGCGCGATCGACATCGCCGCACACAACGGCCCCGTGAGCACGGTCGTCTCCGGCGACCCGGAGGCCCTGGCCGACCTCGTCGCTCAAAGTGAGGACAGGGGATACCGCGCCCGCGTCATTCCGGTCGACTACGCCTCTCACTCCGCCCACGTCGACCTGCTGAAGGACGAGCTGCGGGAGCTGTTGGCCGGCGTCACGCCGCGCACCGGTGACATCAGGTTCTTCTCCACCGTCACCGGGCAGCCGCTGAACGGTGAGGAGCTCGACGGCGGGTACTGGTTCCGCAACCTCCGCCAGACCGTCCGGTTGGAAGAGGCCACCCGTGCTCTGCTCGGCGACGGGCATCACGTCTTCATCGAGATCAGTGCCCACCCGGTGCTCACCTCGGCCCTCAGCGACACGGCCGACGAAGCCGGCGTCGGCGGCACTGTTGTCGTCGGATCGCTGCGGCGCGACGACGGTGGACAGGATCGTTTCCTGACCTCGATCGCAGAGGCGCACGCCAACGGTGTGGAGGTGGACTGGGAGCGCTTCCTGCCGGGTTCGGATGTGGTGGATCTGCCCACGTACGCCTTCCAGCGTGAGCCTTTCTGGCTGGAAGGTCCGGCGACCGGGCCGGTCCAGGTCCGGACCGTCGCGGCACAGCGGAGCGGTCCGAAGTGGTCCGCGCCGCGCGGCGATGAGCTGGAGCTGGTGCGTGCGCACGTGGCAGCAGTGCTCGGCCACGGATCGGCGCGCGACGTGGACATCGACACGACCTTCAAGGACCTGGGCTTCGACTCCGTCTCGTCCGTCGAGCTTCGGAACGCACTGAACAGGGCCACCGGGCTGTCGCTGCCCTCCGGCCTCCTTTTCAACCACCCGACCCCGGCCGTCCTCGCCGAACACCTCGGTGGTCAGCTCCTCGGCCTGGACCAGGGCCAGGATGACGACGAGTACGAGGCCACAGCCCTTGACGAGCCGATCGCGATCGTGGGCATGGCATGCCGACTGCCGGGAGGGGTCGCCTCTCCGGAGGACCTGTGGCGTCTGGTCAGCAGCGAGGTCGATGCGGTCGACGGATTCCCGACCAACCGAGGCTGGGACCTTGATTCGCTCTTCACCTCCGATCCGGACAGCCCCGGCAAGACCTACGCCACACAAGGTGGTTTCCTGCACGATGCGGACCGGTTCGACGCAGAGTTCTTCGGCATCAGTCCCCGCGAGGCGGCGGCGATGGAGCCCCAGCAGCGGCTGCTGCTGGAAACGGCCTGGGAGGCCTTCGAGCAGGCGGGCATCGACCCCGCCGCGCTGCGCGGCACCCGCACCGGTGTGTACGTGGGCGCGACGGCACAGGAGTACGGGCCGCGGCTGCACGAGCCGTCCGGCGGATACGACGGCTACCTGCTGACGGGCAACACCGCCAGTGTGGCCTCGGGCCGGCTGGCCTACACCTTCGGGCTGGAGGGCCCGGCGGTGACGGTCGACACCGCCTGCTCGTCCTCGCTCGTCGCGCTCCACCTTGCCGCGCAGTCGCTGCGCCAGGGCGAGTCCTCCGTGGCCATCGCCGGCGGTGTGTCCGTCATGGCCACGCCCGGCATGTTCGTGGAGTTCTCCCGGCAGCGCGGGCTGTCGCCGGACGGGCGTTGCAAGGCGTTCTCCTCGTCGGCGGACGGTACGGGCTGGGCCGAGGGTGTGGGTCTGCTGGTCCTGGAGCGGCTGTCGGACGCGGAGCGCAACGGGCACCAGGTGCTCGCGGTGATCCGTGGTTCCGCCGTGAACCAGGATGGTGCGAGCAACGGTCTGACGGCCCCGAACGGGCCTTCGCAGGAGCGGGTCATCCGCGCCGCGCTGGCCAACGCCCGCCTGTCGGCGTCCGAGGTGGACGCGGTGGAGGCGCACGGCACGGGCACCAAGCTCGGCGACCCGATCGAGGCGCAGGCGCTGCTGGCCACCTACGGCCAGGACCGCGAAGAGCCGCTCCGACTCGGCTCGCTGAAGTCGAACATCGGTCACACGCAGGCCGCGGCGGGTGTCGCGGGCGTGATCAAGATGGTCATGGCCATGCGTCACGGGGTTCTCCCGGCGACGCTGCACGTGGACGAGCCGACCTCGCACGTCGATTGGTCGGCCGGCGCGGTGGAGCTGCTGACGCAGGCCCAGCAGTGGCCGGAGTTCGACCGTCCGCGCCGGGCGGGCATCTCGTCCTTCGGTATCAGCGGTACCAACGCACACCTCATCGTCGAGCAGGTCACGGAGACCGAAGCTCCGGTGGCGGAGCTGCCGGTGCCGGGTCCGGTGCCGTGGGTGGTGTCGGGCAAGTCGGGGGCCGCTCTGTCGGAGCAGGCGGATCGGCTGGTGTCGTTCCTGGAGGAGCGGCCGGAGCTGGACGTCGTGGCTGTGGGCCGTTCGCTGGCCGTGTCGCGTGCCCGTTTCGATCACCGTGCGGTGGTCGTGGGGGAGACCCGTGAGGAACTCCTGGGCGCTCTGCGGGCGTTGACCCCGGGCGAGGCCGTCTCGGCGGGTTCGGTGGCGTTCCTGTTCTCCGGACAGGGCAGTCAGCGTGTGGGCATGGGCCGTGAGCTGTATGCGGCCGAGCCGGTGTTCGCGGCTGCGTTCGACGAGGTCGTCGGGGCGTTGGACGTCCACTTGGACCGTTCGCTCGCCGGGGTGATCGAGGGTGAGCCGGAGCTGCTTCAGCGGACGGTGTTCACTCAGCCGGCGTTGTTCGCGGTCGAGGTGGCCCTGTTCCGTCTGCTGTCTCATTACGGGGTGACCCCGGATTATCTGGTGGGTCATTCGGTGGGTGAGCTGGCGGCGGCCCATGTGGCGGGTGTGCTGTCGCTCGAGGACGCCGCGCGTCTGGTGTGTGCGCGGGCGCGTCTGATGGAGGGTGTTGCCGAGGGCGGGGCGATGGTTGCCCTGAACGCGGGTGAAGCGCGCGTCGCCGGGTGGCTCGAGGGTCGTTCCGGTGTGGATGTAGCCGGGTTCAACAGCCCTGCCGGCACCGTGATCTCGGGTGACGAGACGGCCGTGCTCGAAGTCCTGGAACTGGCTCGCGGGGAGGGGGTGAAGGCGACACGGCTGAAGGTGAGCCACGCTTTCCACTCCGCGCACCTGGACGGAATGCTGGCGGAGCTCACCGAGGTCGCCCGGACTCTGACCTATGCGGCTTCCCGGATCCCGGTCGTCTCGAATGTCACCGGTGAGGTGGTCGAGGAGTTCACCGCCGAGTACTGGGCTGTTCAGGCCCGTTCGGCGGTCCGTTTCGCCGACGGCATCGCCACGCTGGCCGGTCTTGGTGTGACGGCGTTCGTGGAGCTGGGACCCGACGGGACGCTCGCGGGGCTGACGGGCGAGTGCCTGGCCGACACCGAGGGCGTCGTCGTGGTTCCGGTGCTGCGCAAGGACCGTGCCGAGAAGCGTTCCCTCCTCGCCGCCCTGGGCGCTGTGCACGCACATGGTGTGGGTGTGGACTGGGAGGGGGTCCTGCCGAGTTCCGGTGTGGTGGAGCTGCCGACGTATGCGTTCCAGCGTGAGCGTTTCTGGTTGGATGCGCCGCGTTCCGGTGATGCAGCGGGTCTGGGTCTGACGGCTGTGGATCATCCGTTGTTGGCTGCGATGATCACGGAGCCTGATGGTGATGCAGTGCAGTTCTCGGCTTCGGTGTCGTTGTCCTCGCATCCGTGGCTGGCCGATCACGCGATCGGTGGGTCGGTCCTGGTCCCGGGGACGGTGTTCCTGGAGCTCGCGGGCACCGCGGCCGAGCAGCTGGGTTACGCCACCGTCGAGGAACTCACCCTCCAGGCACCCCTGATCCTTTCGGAGAGGACGGGCGCTCAGCTGCGGCTGACCGTCGACCGGGCCGACGCGCGCGGCGATCGTCGGTTCACCGTGTACTCGCGGACCGGCGAAGAGCAGTGGACCGCCCACGCGGCCGGCCTGCTCACGTCCTCCGTCCCCTCGCCGGGCGTTTCCCTGGACCAGTGGCCCCCGGCCGATGCCACCCCCATCCCACTGGACGGCGTCTACGACCGCCTCGACGACTTGGGCTACGGCTACGGGCCGGCCTTCCACGGCCTGCGCGCCGCCTGGCGCGCCGGCGACGACCTCTTCGCCGAGGTCACCCTGCCCGACCAGCTCCACGCCGAAGCCGCGCGCTTCGGTGTGCACCCCGCCGTCCTCGACGCGGTTCTGCACCCGCTCGTGCTCATGTTGGAGGACGCTGCCTCGGCGCAGGACGACAGCACGATCCGTCTGCCGTTCTCGTTCTCGGGCTTCGTGCTGCACGCGGTCGGTGCCACGGTGCTGCGCGTCCGCTGGACCCGTACCGGCCAGGACACGGCCCGTCTCGCTCTCGCCGACGGCGCCGGCGCTCCGGTGGCGGCGATCGAGTCGGTCGCCCTGCGGCCGATCGCTCGCGATCAGCTCGCCGTTGCCAGCCCGGCCGTGGAGTCTCTGTACCGGGTGGCCTGGGAGGCCGTCCCGGTGCCCGAGCCGGTCGCCGACCAGCGGTGGGTCCGGCTGGGCGAGGCGCCCTATGGCGACCTCGCCGCGCTCGGCGCCGCGGTCGACGCCGGATCTGCCGTACCGGAGTTCGTGGTGATCGGCGAGCAGGAGCTCGTCGTAGGCACCACCGGTGATGTACTCGACCAGACCCACGCCTCGGCGGCGCGTGGGCTGGAGGCGGTGCGGGAATGGCTGGCCGCCCCGCAGTTCGCGGAGAGCCGCCTCGTCCTCGTAGTGCCGGACGGCGCGCTGCACACGGCCCCGCTCGTGGGCCTGATCCGTACCGCGCAGACCGAGCAGCCCGGCCGACTGGTCCTCGCCCACGTGGACGAGGGTGGTCTGGAGCTGCTGCCTGCCGTGTTGGCTTCGGGTGAGCCTGAGGTGGCGGTGCGGGGCGGCGGGCTGTTCGTGCCGCGTCTGGCGCGTGCTGCGGGTGTCGTGGCGGGTGTGGTGGAGGGTTTGGATCCGGAGGGTACGGTCCTGGTGACCGGTGCTCTGGGTACGTTGGGCCGTCTGGTGGCGCGTCGGTTGGTGACGCATCACGGTGCGCGGCACCTGCTGCTGGTGTCGCGTCGTGGTGGTGGGACCCCGGGTGCTGCCGAGTTCGTGGCGGAGCTGGCGGAGTTGGGTGCGCGGGCTCGGGTGGCGGCGTGTGACGTGTCGGACTTCGACGCGCTGGCGGGTCTGTTGGATGAGGTCGCGGTCGAGCGTCCGCTGACTGCCGTGGTGCATACGGCGGGTGTCCTGGACGATGCGACGGTCGCCTCGCTGTCGGCCGGTCACCTGGAGCGGGTGATGCGTCCGAAGGTGGACGCGGCCTGGAATCTCCACCGCATTACCGAGTCCCTCGGCCTTGCTTCGTTCGTCATGTTCTCGTCCATCGCGGGTCTCATGGGCAACGCTGGCCAGGCCAACTACGCGGCCGCGAACACCTTCCTCGACGCCCTCGCGCAGCACCGCCGCGCCCAGAACCTGCCCGCCACCTCCCTCGCGTGGAGCCTGTGGGACAGCGCCGACGGCATGGCCGGAACCCTCGCCGACGCCGACGTCGCGCGGTGGAAGCGGAGCGGAATCGTCCCGCTGACCCCGGAACTGGGTCTCGATCTGTTCGACGCGGCGCTGGCCTCGGCGGAGCCGCTGCTGGTCCCCGCCGAACTCGACCTGGGCGCCCTGCGCGCTCGGGCCGAGGGGAACGCGCTCCCCGAGCTGTTCACCGGCCTGGTCCGCGTCCGCCGCCGGCAGGCGGTCGGCGCCGCCCGCGACGCCGACTCGTCGTGGGTCCAGCGGCTGATCGCGCTGGCCGAGGAGGAGCGGGCGCAGGCCGTACTTCAGACCGTACGGGAGGCCGTGGGCTTGGTTCTCGGGCACGGGGCCAACGCCGACATCGACCCGGCCAAAGCATTCAAGGACACCGGCTTCGACTCCCTCACGGGTGTCGAATTGCGCAACCGGCTCAATTCGGTGACCGGGCTGCGACTGCCCACCACCCTCGTGTTCGACCACCCGTCGCCCCAGGCGGTGGCGGACTTCCTGCTGGACCGGCTCGACGCGACCGGAACGGTTGGCGTCCCGTCGGTGGCCGCCCACGCCCCGGGACTGGACGAGCCGATCGCTGTGGTCGGTATGGGTTGCCGCTACCCGGGCGGGGTCTCCTCGCCGGAGGACCTGTGGCGGCTCGTGGCGGAGGGCCGGGACGCGATCGACGAGTTCCCGTCCGACCGCGGCTGGGACGTGGAAGGCCTTTTCGACCCGGACCCCGAGAAGATCGGTAAGTCGTACACGCGCAAGGGCGGATTCCTCTACGAGGCCGCGGAGTTCGATGCCGAGTTCTTCGGTCTGAGTCCGCGTGAGGCGATCGCGACCGACCCGCAGCAGCGTGTGCTGCTGGAGGTCGCGTGGGAGGCGCTGGAGCGTGCGGGAGTCGACCCCGCCTCGCTGCGGGGTTCCTCGACCGGTGTCTACGCGGGTGTGATGTACAACGACTACGGGTCGCGGCTGGGGAGTGCTCCGGAGGGCTTCGAGGGGCATTTGCTGACGGGCACGATCTCGAGTGTCCTGTCGGGCCGGGTGGCTTACACGTTCGGTTTCGAGGGGCCGGCGGTGACGCTGGACACGGCGTGTTCCTCGTCGCTGGTGGCGGTGCATCTGGCCGCTCAGGCGCTGCGCCAGGGCGAGTGCTCGATGGCACTCGCCGGCGGTGTCACCGTGATGTCCACGCCGACGACCTTCGTCGAGTTCTCGCGTCAGCGTGGTCTGTCGCCGGACGGGACCAGCAAGTCGTTCGCGGCTTCGGCGGACGGTACGGGTTGGGCCGAGGGCGCGGGCATGCTGGTGCTGGAGCGTCTGTCGGACGCTCAGCGGCTCGGGCACGACATCCTTGGTGTGATCCGTGGTTCCGCGGTCAACCAGGACGGTGCGAGCAACGGCCTCACCGCCCCCAACGGGCCCTCGCAGGAACGCGTCATCCGCCAGGCCCTCGCCAACGCCCGCCTCGCTCCGCACGAAGTGGACGCGGTCGAGGCGCACGGCACCGGTACCCGGCTCGGTGACCCGATCGAGGCCAACGCGCTGCTGGCCACCTACGGCCAGGACCGTGAAGAGCCGCTGCGTCTGGGATCGATCAAGTCGAACATCGGTCACACGCAGGCTGCCGCGGGTGTCGCGGGCATCATCAAGATGCTGATGGCGATGCGTAGCGGGGAGCTTCCGCCGACGCTGCACGTGGACGAGCCGACACCGCACGTCGACTGGTCGACGGGTGCGGTGGAGCTGGTCACCGAGCGTCGGCCGTGGCCGGAGGTGGCGCGTCCGCGTCGCGCGGCCGTGTCCGCGTTCGGTATCAGCGGTACGAACGCCCATGTGGTCCTGGAGCAGGGCCCGGAGCCGGTCGTGGCCGGTGAGCCGGTGGTGGCGGGGCTTCCGCTGGTGGTCTCGGCGAAGAGCGAGGCGGCCCTGGCGGCGCGTGCCGGCCAGGTGCGTGAGCTGCTGGCCTCGGAGATCGTCGACCCGGCGCGGGTGGCTTCGGCTCTCGCGACCCGGGTCCCGCACCTCCCCTTCCGGGCGACGGTTTCGGGCGCCGGCCGGGACGAGCTGTTGGCGGGCCTCGAGGCGCTGGCCTCGGGTGGGTCCGCGGCCAACCTGGTGCAGGGCGCGGTCACGGGCCCGGGCAAGACGGTGTTCGTGTTCCCGGGTCAGGGTTCGCAGTGGCAGGGCATGGCTCTGGAACTCTTCGACTCCTCCCCGGTGTTCGCCGCCCGGCTGGTGGAGTGCGAGCGGGCGCTGGCGCCGTTCACGGACTGGTCGCTGCTGGACGTCCTGCGCGGTGCGGAGGGTGCGCCCGGTTTCGACCGGGTGGACGTGGTGCAGCCGGCGCTGTGGGCGGTGATGGTGTCGCTGGCGGCGTTGTGGCGTTCGGTGGGCATCGAGCCGGATGCGGTGGTCGGCCACTCGCAGGGCGAGATCGCGGCGGCCGTGGTGTCGGGGGCGCTGTCGCTCGAGGATGCGGCGAAGGTCGTGGCGTTGCGCAGCCGGGCGATCGTGAAGCTGGCGGGTACGGGCGGGATGGTGTCGGTGGCTCTGCCGGCCGCCGAGGTCCGCGAGCTCATCGCCCGTTGGGGCGGCGCGATCGACATTGCCGCACACAACGGCCCGCGTTCCGTGGTCGTCGCCGGAGAGGTGACCGCGCTCGAGGAACTGGTCGCCCACTGCAAGGACAACAACATGCGCGCCAAGCGCATCCCGGTCGACTACGCCTCCCACTCCGCGCACGTCGAAAGCCTGCGGGACGAGCTTCTCGACGCCCTGTCCTCGCTCACCCCGCGCGCCGTCAAGGTGCCCTTCCTCTCCACCGTCACCGGGCAGCCGCTGGACGGCACGGAGCTCGACGGCTCGTACTGGTTCCGCAACCTCCGCCGGACCGTCCAGCTGGAGGAGGCCACCCGGACCCTGCTCGACCAGGGCCACCGCGTCTTCATCGAAGCCAGCGCCCACCCGGTGCTGACCGTCGCGCTCCAGGAGACGATCGACGACACGTCGTACGACAGTGCCGTCACCGTGCCCTCGCTCCACCGTGACGAGGGTGGACTCGACGACTTCCTCGCCTCCGCGGCGCAGGCCCACGTCTCCGGCGCCCCGCTCGACTGGGCTGCCGTGGTCGGCGGACCCGGCGCGGTCGTCGACCTGCCGACCTACCCCTTCCAGCGCCGGCGCCACTGGCTGGAGGGCCCGGCGACGGCCGGGGACGCGGGCGGGCTCGGCATGGCCGCCGAGCGGCACCCGCTCATCGGCGCCGCGCTCTGGACGGCCGACCAGGACAAGCTGGTCCTGAGCAGCAGGATCGCCCTGAACACGCAGCCCTGGCTGGCGGACCACGCTGTGGCTGGCACCGTGCTGCTCCCCGGTACCGCCTTCGTGGACCTCGCCATCCGGGCGGGTGACCACACGGGCCTCGACCAGCTCGACGAGCTGACCCTCCAGGCACCGCTGGTGCTGACCGGCCGCGGCGCAGTACAGCTCCAGGTCGTGGTCGACGCTCCGGACGAGGAGGGCCAGCGCGCGCTGTCGGTCCACTCCCGCCCGGAGCCCGAGTCCGACGACGCCGCGATCCACCCGTGGACCCTGCACGCCACCGGCGTACTGGGTCACGCGGAAGGACGTGCGGGCGTACCGGCCGACACCGCCTGGCCCCCGGCCGACACCGCCTGGCCCCCGGCCGGCGCCGAGCCGGTCGACCTGACGGCGGCGTACGACACGCTCGCCGAGCGGGGCTTCCAGTACGGACCCGCCTTCCAGGGCCTGCGGGCGCTGTGGCGCGCCGGCCGGGAGATGTTCGCCGAGGTCGCGCTCCCGAAGGACGTCCCCCCGGGCGAGTTCGGGATCCACCCGGCCCTCCTCGACGCCGCCCTGCACCCGCTGGCGCTCGCGGAGGACGGCCGCCTGGCGCTGCCGTTCGCCTGGACCGGCGTCCGGCTGCACGCGGTGAACGCCAGCGTGCTGCGCGTACGGATCACCCCAGAGGGCTCGGGTGCCGCCCTGTCCCTCGCCGACGCGAGCGGTGCGCCGATCGCGTCGGTGAAGACGCTCAGCCTGCGGGCCGTGGACCCCGCGCAGCTGGCCGGCTCGGGCACCCTCCGCCAGCCGCTGCTCCAGGTGGAGTGGACGACCGCCCCGGAGGCCGCCCCGGAGGCCGCCCCGGAGGCCGGATGGGCCGTCCTCGACGACTCCGGCCACGGTCTGCCCGCCCCTCTGGGCAGCTACTCGGACCTCGCCGGCATTATCGGAACCCCGCCGCTCGTCGTGGTCCCCTTCCCCGGCGAGGACGGCCCCGGCGCCGTGGCACACCGGGCTCTGCGGCTGGCCCAGGAGTGGCTCGCCGAGGAGCGGTTCGCCGACTCGCGCCTGGTTTTCGTGACCCGTGACGCGACCACCGCCCGCACGGAGGCCGGACTCGGCTCGGCTCCCGTCTGGGGGCTGGTGCGTACCGCCATGGCCGAGAACCCCGACCGGTTCGGCCTGCTGGACCTGACGGACTGGGACCTCTCCGAGGCCGAGCTCGGCCGTGCGCTGGCCGTACCGGACGCGCAGGTGAGCCTGCGCGACGGGGCACTGCTCGTACCGCGGCTGGTCAAGTCGCCCATGACGGGCGACGCCGTGCCCGCCCTGAACCCCGAGGGCACCGTGCTCATCACGGGCGCCACCGGCACCCTGGGCCGGCTGTTCGCCCGCCACCTCGTCGCCGAACACGGCGTACGGCACCTGCTGCTGGCGAGCCGCCGCGGCCGGGACGCGGCGGGCATGCTGGAGCTGGAGGCCGAACTCACGGCCCACGGAGCCGACGTGTCCGTGGTCGCCTGTGACACGACCGACCGCAGGGCGGTCGCCGCGATGCTGGACGCGATTCCCTCGGAGCACCCGCTCACCGCGGTCCTGCACACCGCCGGCGTCCTCGACGACGGCACGCTGCACGCCCTCACGGCCGAGCAGCTCGACACCGTACTGCGCCCCAAGGTCGATGCCGCCCGGCACCTGCACGAGCTGACGGCTGGCCTGGAACTGGACGCGTTCGTCCTGTTCTCCTCGCTGGCCGGTACGGTCGGCACCGCGGGACAGGCCAACTATGCCGCGGCCAACACCTATCTGGACGCCCTCGCGCACCACCGCCAGTCCCTGGGCCTGCCCGGTACGTCGCTGGCCTGGGGCCTGTGGGCCGAGGGCAGCGGGATGACCGGTCACCTGACTGACGCCGACCTCGCCCGCATGTCCCGGGGCGGCATCGCCCCCATCGGCAGCGAGCAGGGGCTGGCGCTGTTCGACGCGGCCCTCACGACCCGTCGGCCGGTGCTTGTTCCGGCGCTGCTCGACTACACCGGACTGCGGGCACAGAGCGAGGACGGCACCCTGCCCGCGCTCTTCCACGGCCTGGTGCGCCCAGCGCGGCGCGCCGCCGTCGGCGAGCAGGCAGGCGGGAACTCCCTCCAGGAACGCCTGGCGCCCCTGGCCCCCCAGGACCAGGAGCGCGCGCTGCTGGAACTGGTCCGCGGCGTGGTGGCCTCCGTACTGGGGCACACCGACGCCGACCAGGTCGCGCCCGACCGGGCCTTCAACGAGCTGGGCTTCGACTCGCTCAAGGCGGTGGAACTGCGCAACCGGTTGAACGCGGCCGCAGGCCTGAAGCTGCCCGCGACGCTGGTGTTCGACTACCCGAGCACGGTCGAGCTGGCCGGCTTCCTGCGGACCGAACTGCTCGGCTCGGCCGCCGCGATGGCCGAGGCCGAACCGGTCGCCGGCGCCTCCGACGAGCCGATCGCGATCGTCGCGATGGCCTGCCGCTACCCGGGCGAGGTCAGCTCCCCGGAGGAGCTGTGGGTGCTGCTGTCCGACGAGCGGGACGCCATCGGCCCGTTCCCGGACGACCGCGGCTGGGACCTGGACGGCCTGTTCGACGCGGACCCCGACCACGTGGGCACCTCGTACACCCGGCACGGCGGATTCCTCTACGAGGCTCCGCAGTTCGACCCCGAGCTCTTCGGGGTGAGCGCCCGGGAGGCCACCGCCATCGACCCGCAGCAGCGCCTGCTGCTGGAAATCTGCTGGGAGGCCTTCGAGCGCGCGGGCATCGACCCGACCTCGCTCAAGGGCAGCCAGACCGGTGTGTTCGCCGGTGTCATGGCCAACGACTACGCGGCACGCCTGAAGGACACCCCCGAGGCCCTGGAGGGCTACCTGGCGGTCGGCAGCACGGTCAGTGTCGCCTCCGGCCGCGTCGCCTACACCTTCGGCCTGCAGGGACCGGCGATCACCGTCGACACCGCCTGCTCCTCCTCGCTCGTCTCCGTCCACCTCGCCGCGCAGGCGCTGCGGAACGGCGAATGCGGGCTGGCCCTGGCCGGCGGTGTGACCGTACTGGCCGCGCCCACCCTGTTCGTGGAGTTCAGCCGGCAGCGCGGCCTGGCACCGGACGGTCGGTGCAAGTCCTTCTCCACGCAGGCGGACGGGGCGGCCTGGGCCGAAGGCGCCGGAATCCTCCTGCTGGAGCGGCTCTCCGACGCCCGGCGCAACGGCCGCCGGATCCTCGGCGTGATCCGCGGAACCGCCGTCAACCAGGATGGTGCGAGCAACGGCCTCACCGCCCCCAACGGCCTCTCCCAGGAGCGGGTGATCCGCCAAGCCCTGACCAACGCGGGCCTGACTACCGCGGACGTTGACGCACTGGAGGCCCACGGCACCGGCACCACGTTGGGCGACCCGATCGAGGCCCGGGCCGTGCTCGCCACCTACGGGCAGGAGCGTACGTCGCCCCTCCTGATGGGCTCCCTGAAGTCCAACATCGGACACTCCCAGGCCGCCGCCGGTGTCGCCGGCGTCATCAAGATGGTCATGGCGATGCAGCACGGGGTGCTTCCCAAGAGCCTCCACATCGACGAGCCCAGCCCGCACGTGGACTGGTCCGCCGGCGAGGTGGAACTGCTCACCGAGGCGGTGCCGTGGCCCGAGTCCGAGCGGCCGCGCCGGGCAGGCGTGTCCTCCTTCGGCATCAGCGGTACCAATGCCCACGTCATCGTGGAGCAGCCGCCGGCCGAGGGGACGGTCCCGCCGGCCGAGCCGATGCCGGTCGTTCCGCTGCTGCTGTCCGCGCACAACGACGCGGCCCTGCTGGCGCAGGCCGACCAGGTGGGCGCGGCCCTCGCCGGCACCGCGCAGCAGGACCTGGCATCGACGGGCCGGACCTTGGCCGTTGGACGGGCCGGACTGCCGCACCGCGCCGTGGTGGTGGCCTCCACCGCCACCGAAGCGGTCGACGGATGCGCGGCACTGACCGTGCGGGGCACACCCGTGGACGGCCGTACGGCCTTCCTCTTCACCGGTCAGGGCAGCCAGCGACTCGGCATGGGCCGAGAGCTGTACACCGCCTACCCCGCCTACGCCGAGGCCCTGGACGCCGTATGCGAAGAGCTCGACCCATGGTTGGAAACGCCGCTGCTCGACGTCCTCTTCGGTGCGGACCCGGCGCCGCTGGACCAGACCGGCTTCACGCAGGCCGCCCTGTTCGCAACCGAGGTCGCGCTCTTCCGGCTCCTCGAAGGCTGGGGCGTACGGCCGGACTTCCTCGCGGGCCACTCCATCGGTGAGCTGGCCGCCGCGCACGTCGCCGGCGTCCTCTCGCTGGCGGACGCGGCGCAGCTCGTCGCGGCCCGCGGCCGGCTGATGCAGGCACTGCCCGGCGGCGGCGCGATGCTCGCCGTGCAGGCCGAGGAGCAGGAGGTGCTGCCGCTGCTCGCCGGACGGGAGGATCTGCTGGGCATCGCCGCCGTCAACGGTCCCACCTCCGTGGTGCTCTCGGGCGACGCGGAAGCCGTCGAGGCCATCGGAGCCGAACTCTCCGCCCAGGGACGCAAGACCAAGCAACTGCGCGTCAGCCACGCCTTCCACTCCCCGCACATGGACGCGATGCTGGGCGAATTTCAGACGATCGCGAAGGGGCTCACGTTCGCCGCGCCCACCATTCCGATCGTCTCCAGCCTGACCGGGCAATTGGTCGGCGCCGAGGAGCTGACCACGCCCGAGTACTGGGTCCGGCACGTCCGCCGGCCCGTGCGCTTCCTGGACGCGGCACGCGCCCTGGAGGCCGAAGGCGTACGGACCTTCCTGGAGCTCGGCCCGGACGGCGTGCTCAGCGCGATGGGGCAGGACTTCCTCGACGCGGGATCGCTCCTGGTCCCGGTGGTGCGCGGCGGGCGCCCCGAGCCGCACACCGCCGTTACCGCCCTGGCCCACGCCCACGTACGGGGCGTGCCGGTGGACTGGCGCGCACTGTTCGGCGAGAACGCCGGACCGGCCGCGGACCTGCCGACCTACCCCTTCCAGCGCCAGCGCTACTGGCTCGCGGAGGGGCCCGGGGTCGGCGACGTCACCTCGGCCGGACTCGACTCCGCACGGCACCCGCTGCTCGGGGCCGCGGTTCCGCTCGCCGACTCCGACGGTGTCCTGTTCACCGGCCGGATCTCGGCCCGCAGCCACCCCTGGTTCGCCGACCATGCCGTCGCCGGCACCCTGCTGGTCCCGGGCACGGCCCTGGTGGAGCTCGCGCTCCACGCGGGCGCCGCACTCAGCTGCGAGCGGCTGGAGGAACTCGCCCTCCAGGCACCCCTGGTCCTTCCCGACGAGGGTGCGCTCCAGCTCCAGATCTCCGTCGGCGGCCCCGACGGAGAAGGCCGCAGGCCCGTCGCCGTCCACTCGCGCGGGGACCAGGAAGGCGACGTCTGGAACCGGCACGCCACCGGAACCGTGGTGGCCGCCGTTCCCGGCGGCCCCGAACCCGACCTCGCGTCCTGGCCTCCGGCCGGCGCCGAACCCCAGCCGGTCGAGGACCTGTACGACCGCCTCGCCGACCAGGGCTACGGCTACGGCCCCGCCTTCCAGGGCCTTCAGGCGGCATGGCGTTCGGGCGAGGACCTCTACGCCGAGGTACGGCTGTCCGTCGACCCTGATGGATTCGCCCTGCACCCGGCACTGTTCGACGCCGCGCTGCACGCACTGCTCCTGGAGGAGTCGGCCGAGCTACGGCTGCCCTTCTCCTTCGGCGGCGTCCAGCTGACCGGGTCCCGGACCGGCACCCTGCGGGTCAAGCTGTCGCCCGGCCCGGACGGAACGGTCGCGGTCGGCATCGCCGACGAGACGGGCGCGCCGGTCGCCGGCGTCGCATCGCTCGCCCTGCGGGCCCTGTCGGCGGGGACCGCGCTGACCCGCCCCTCCGACCAGCACGTGTACGCGGTGGAGCGGGCCGGGGTGGAACTTTCCACCGGTGGCAACACGACCATCGCGGTCCTCGGCGACGCCGACCTCGGACTCGCCGCCGCGCACCACGCCGACCTCGCCGACCTGGCCGCCTCGACGGCGGACGGCGCGCCCGCACCCGACGTGGTCGTCCTTCCGGTACGCCCGGCCATCCCGCAGGAGACCGGCCAGGTCACGGAGGAGGTGCTGGCGGTACTGCGGCAGTGGCTCGCCGCCGACGCGCCGGCCGGAGCGCGGCTCGCCGTGGTCAGCACCGGGGAACTGGCGCACAGCGCACTCTCCGGGCTGATGCGGACCGCCGCGTCCGAACACCCGGGACGTTTCCAGCACGTGATCACGGACGGCCTGCCAGCCGACCGCGAGCTGCTGGCCGCGGCCCTGGCCGACCCCCGACCGCAGCTCGAACTGCACGAGGGACAGGCCTACGTGACCCGGCTCGCCAAGGTCCCCTACCCGGTCCGGACCCCGGACGCCGACAACGCGTTCGACCCAGAGCGCACGGTGCTGATCACCGGTGGCACCGGCGCCCTCGGAGCCCAGGTCGCCCGGCACCTGGTGACCACCCGCGGCGCCCGTCGCCTGCTGCTCACCAGCCGGCGAGGCGGGGCGGAGGACCTGGTCGCCGAACTGACGGCGCTCGGCGCGGAGGTACGGGTCGCGGCATGCGACGCGGCCGACCGCGACGCGCTGGCCGGGCTGCTCGCCTCGATCCCGGACGAGCACCCGCTCACCGCGCTCGTGCACGCGGCCGGAGTCGTCGAGGACGCCACGCTGGAGGCCACGAGCCCGGAGAGCCTCTCCCGGGTCCTGCGGCCGAAGGTGGCAGCCGCCTGGAACCTGCACGAGCTGACCGCCGGACTGGAGCTGACGGACTTCGTCCTCTTCTCGTCCGTCGCCGGCCTGGTGGGCAACGCCGGACAGGCCAACTACGCCGCCAGCAACACCTTCCTGGACGCGCTCGCCGAACACCGGCGCGCCGAGGGCCTGCCTGCCGTGTCCCTCGCCTGGGGCATGTGGCAGGACGGCATGGCGAACGACCTCGACCGTGCCGACCGGGCCAGGCTCGCCCGCAACGGGATCCTGCCGATGCCGGCCGACCGGGCACTCGCGGCCCTCGACACGGCCCTGGCCGGAGCCGAGGTGCCACAAGCCGATGGCGAGGCGGCGACCCGACCGGTGCTCGCACCGGTGGCACTCGACCTCGCGGCACTGCGGAGCCTCGGGGACGCACTGCCCGAGCTGTACCGGGGCCTGGTGCGCACCGAGCGCCGCGCCGGCCGGCGTGCCTCCGCGCCAGCGGAGATCCCGCTGGCGCAGCGGCTCACGGGCCTGGACGTGGAAGAGCAGCAGCAGCTGCTGCTCGACCTCGTCAGGGAACAGGTCGGCATCGTCCTGGCCCACCCGGCCCCACGGACCATCGACGTCCAGCGCGGACTGCTGGACCTGGGCTTCGACTCCCTCACCGCGGTCGAACTGCGCAACAGGCTGAACACCATCACCGAACTGCGGTTGCCCAGCACGCTCGTCTTCGACCACCCGACCACCCAAGCCGTCGCCGAACACCTGCGGGGCGAGCTGGTCGGCGAAGCAGCGGACCCGGTCCAGGCGGCCCTGGACGCACTTGAGGCCGCGCTCTCGGCCGCCAGCCCGTCGGACGGCGACGGACCGGCAGGAACGTACGCCGCGCGACTGCGCGGCCTGCTTCGGACGGTGGACGGCGGCCCCGACGGCGCCGACCTCGACCTGGCGACCGACGACGAACTCTTCGCAGCACTTGACAACGAACTCGGCAGGTAGACATGAACAACGAGAAGAAACTTCGCGACTACCTCAAGCGGGCGACGGTCGATCTGCGGGAGAGCCGTCAGCGTGTGCAGGATCTGGAGGAGCGCGCACACGAGCCGATCGCGATCGTGGGCATGGCATGCCGGCTCCCGGGCGGTATCGCCTCCCCGGACGACCTGTGGGAGCTGCTGAGCGCCGAACGTGACGCGGTCGGTCCCTTCCCGGACGGCCGCGGCTGGGACCTGGAGAACCTGTACCACCCGGACCCCGACCACCTCGGGACCTCGTACATCCGCGAAGGCGGCTTCCTGTACGAGGCGGACCGGTTCGACGCCGAGTTCTTCGGCATCAGCCCCCGCGAGGCGGCGGCGATGGACCCCCAGCAGCGGTTGCTGCTGGAGACCGGCTGGGAGGCTTTCGAACACGCGGGCATCGCCCCGACCACGCTGAGGGGCACCCGTACCGGGGTGTACATGGGCGTCATGTACGACGACTACGGCTCCCGCCCCAACGCGCCCGAGGGCTTTGAGGGCTACATGCTGACCGGCAGCGCGGGCAGCGTCGCGTCGGGTCGTCTGGCCTACACCTTCGGCCTGGAGGGGCCGGCGGTGACGGTCGACACCGCGTGTTCGTCCTCGCTCGTCGCGCTTCATCTTGCCGCTCAGGCGCTGCGTCAGGGTGAGTGTTCGATGGCGCTCGCCGGTGGTGTGACCGTGATGGCGACACCCGGCACGTTCGTGGAGTTCTCCCGGCAGCGCGGGTTGTCGCCGGACGGGCGGTGCAAGGCGTTCTCGTCGTCGGCGGACGGCACGGGCTGGGCCGAGGGCGTCGGCGTGCTGGTGTTGGAGCGGCTGTCGGACGCGGAGCGCAGCGGGCATCGGGTGCTGGCGGTGATGCGTGGCTCCGCGGTGAACCAGGACGGTGCGAGCAGCCAGCTGACCGCGCCGAACGGGCCTGCGCAGGAGCGGGTCATACGGGCCGCGCTGGCCAACGCGCGGCTGTCGGCGTCCGAGGTGGATGCCGTGGAGGCGCACGGTACGGGTACGCGGCTGGGTGATCCGATCGAGGCGCGGGCGCTGCTGTCCGCTTACGGCCAGGCCCGTGGGGACGACAACCCGTTGTGGTTGGGCTCGGTCAAGTCGAACATTGGTCACACGCAGGCCGCGGCGGGTATCGCGGGCGTGATCAAGATGGTCATGGCGATGCGCAAGGGGGTCATGCCCTCGACGTTGCACGTGGACGAGCCGACCCCCGAGGTCGATTGGTCGGCGGGCACGGTGAAACTGCTGACGCAGGCTCAGCAGTGGCCGGAGCTCGATCGTCCGCGTCGGACGGGTGTGTCGTCCTTCGGGATCAGCGGGACCAACGCTCACGTGATCCTCGAAGAGGCGCCGCGCGACCGTGCTGCCGATCCGGTGACCGGACCGGATGCCGATGTACAGCAGCCGGAGCCGGGCCGACCGGCGCTGCTGGCACCGTGGTTGCTGTCGGCCAAGTCGGAGACCGCGCTCCAGGCACAGGCGAGCCGGCTGCTGGCCTGGCTCGCCGACGACCCCGAGGCGGATGATGCCGATGTCGCTGCCGTCCTGACCACCGCGCGCGCTCAGCTGGGCCGGCGCGGCGCGGTGCTCGGCGCCGACCGGGCCGCTCTGCTCGCCGGCCTCACGGCCCTGGCCGCGGGTTCGGCATCCCCGCATGTCGTGTCAGGTGTCGCCACCACCGGCGAGACGGCCTTCCTGTTCACCGGTCAGGGAGCCCAACGTATTGGCATGGGCGCGGGGTTGGCTGCCGCGTTCCCCGTGTTCGCCGCTGCCCTCGACGAGGTGTGCGCGGAATTCGACGCCCTGCTGGGGGTGTCGCTGCGCGAGGTCATGTTCGGCGAGACCGGTGGGGCCGGGAACGGCGTCGGCGACACCGAGCGCATGGCCCTGCTCGACCGGACGGAGTTCACGCAGCCTGCGCTGTTCGCGTTCGAGGTGGCGCTGTATCGCCTCTTGGAGTCGTTCGGCGTGACCCCGGATGTGGTGGTCGGGCATTCGATCGGCGAGCTGGCCGCGGCCTATGTGGCCGAGGTGTGGTCGCTGGCCGACGCGTGCCGGCTCATTGCCGCCCGTGGCCGGCTGATGGGCGCGCTGCCGACCGATGGAGCGATGCTCGCCGCCGCGGTGTCGGAGGAGCGGGCGCTGGAACTGCTCGCGGCCGGGACGGTCTCGTTGGCGGCCGTGAACGCGCCTGCGGCGGTGGTGTTCTCGGGCGAGACGGCGGCGATCGCCGCACTGGAGGACCGGCTGGCGGACGAGGGCGTCAAGACGACCCGGCTGACGGTCAGTCACGCCTTCCATTCGGCGTTGATGGAGCCGATGCTTGCCGAGTACGAGCAGGTCGCCGGATCGGTGGCGTACCGGACGCCACGAATTGATGTGTGCTCCACGGTGTCCGGTGCGCCAGCCGGTCCCGAACTGCTGACGCCGCAGTACTGGGTGCGGCAGGTGCGCGAGGCCGTGCGCTTCGCCCCGGCCGTGCAGTCACTCGTCGACTCCGGCGTGCGCCGGTTCGTCGAGGTGGGTCCGGACGCGGTGCTGGCGGCGCTGACCCGCCACACACTGATCGACGAGGTGGCGTCCCGCTCGCTGGTCGCGGCGGCGTCACGGCGCGGCGTCGACGAGGTCGACCAGTTCCTGCGGTTGCTCGCCGCCGCCCATTGCTCGGGCGTCACCGTCGACTGGGCGCCGCTGTCACCAGGAAGGCCGGTCACCCACCTCGACCTGCCTGTCTACGCTTTCCAGCATCGCCGCTACTGGGTGCAGCCCGATGACGATGCGCTCGGTGACATGGGCCGCGCCGGCCTGTCCGCGCTCGATCATCCGATGCTGCGCGTCGCCGCGCCGCTCGCCGGTCGCGACGAATGGCTGTTCAGCGGCAGGCTTTCCACCACCGACCAGCCGTGGATCGCCGACCACACGGCCTTCGGAGCGGTGCTTCTGCCCGGCACCGGGTTCGTGGATCTCGCGTTGGCCGCGGGCAGCCGCCTGGAACTGCCCGTCGTGGACGAACTCGTCCTGGCGACGCCGCTGCTGTTCGACGGTGCCGCTGCCGTGGACGTGCAGGTCTCGGTGACCGAGCCCGACCACACCGGTCGTCGACGCCTGTCGATCCACTCGCGTGCCGTCACCGGAACCGCGCCGTCCCACCCGGGCGAGCCGGACTGGACGCTGCACGCCACCGGCACCCTCGCCCCCGCCGACGGGGTGACGCCAGCCTGGACCGACCCCGACTGGCCGCCGGCCGACGGCACGCCGGTCGACGGAACGCGTCTGTACGACCGGCTCGCCGACCTGGGATTCGGCTACGGCCCGAGCTTCCAAGGCGTGCGCGCCGCCTGGACCAGTGGTGACGACGTGTTCGCCGAGGTGACCCTGGACGAGACGACAGCGGGCCGGGCGGCGGGCTTCGGGATGCATCCGGCGCTACTGGACGCGACCTTCCACGCCGCCATCGATGTGCTCGCCGACGACCTCCCCGACGGCAGGCTGCCGCTTCCGTTCTCCTTTGGCGGCGTCCGTGTGTTCCGGCGCGGCGCCACCGCGGTCCGCGCCCGCATCATCCGTTCGGGTTCCGAGAAGGTGCGCATCGACACCTGCGACGCCACCGGCGCCGCGGTGCTGTCGATCGACGCCGTGCTCGCCCGCCCCGCGGACGCGAGCGCTCTCGCCGGTGCCCGCAGCCCGCTCTACGCGATCGACTGGACGCCGGTGACGGCGCCTGCGGCGTCGGACCGGCAACTGGTCGCACTGGGGCGGCCCGTCGCAGGCTGCGCCGAGACGTTCGAGGATGTCGCGGCGTTCGCGGCAGGCGGGGGCCACACAGGCTCGGCTGTCGTCTGGTCGCCCGAAACGGCGCCGGCGGACGGCGGCGACGTCCCCGCGACCATCCGCACCGCCGTGCACAACGCCCTCGCGGTGCTGCGCGACTGGTTCGCCGAACCGGGCTGCGCCGACTCGACGCTGATCGTGCTGACCCGCAACGGAGCAGGTCTGCCCGGTGAGACGCCGGACCCCGCGGCAGCGGCCGTCCGTGGCCTGGTACGCAGTGCGCAATCGGAACATCCGGGGCGCATCGTGAACGTCGACCTCGACGATAACGACCCCGCGGACCTGCACCAGCGGATCGCCGCCGCAGTCGCCACGGACGAACCACAGCTCGCGATCCGCGACGGCGCCACGGTGGCACCGCGGCTGATCCGTGCGACCACCGTCGAATCGACCGGCGAGCCCTTCGGCGACGGCACGGTCCTGATCACCGGAGGCACGGGCGGACTGGGCGCCGTCACCGCACGCCACCTGGCCACCCGGCACGGGGTGCGCAGACTGCTGCTCGTCTCGCGCCGCGGCTCCGCCGCGGCGGGTGTCGCGGAGCTGGTCACCGAACTGACCGCGCTGGGCGCCGACGTACGCGTCGCCGCGTGCGACGTCAGCGATCGCGCCGACGTCGCGGCGCTGCTGGAATCCGTACCGGCGCACGAACCGGTGACCGCTGTCGTGCACACCGCGGGCGTGGTCGACGACGGCACCGTCGAAACCCTGACCGCCGAGCAGGTGAACCGGGTGCTCGCCCCGAAGGCCGATGCCGCCTGGCATCTGCACGAGCTCACCCGCGACATGGACCTGTCGGCGTTCGTGCTGTTCTCCTCCGCCGGGCCGCTGCTCGGCGGGCAGGGCCAGGGCAACTACGCGGCCGCGAACGCGGCGATGGACGCGCTCGCCCAGGCGCGCCGCAGCGCCGGTCTGCCCGCGCACTCGCTGGCCTGGGGGCTGTGGAAGCGCGGCATGGCCGAGGCATTGAACGACCCGGGTGCCGAACATCTGGTGCGTCAGATCCGCACGCGTCTCGGTCTGTCCCCGATCGAGCCGGACACCGGCATGCAGATGTTCGACGATGCGTTGACCACCGGCGAACCGATGCTGATGACCGCGCTGCTCGACACACCCGCCCTCACCGCACTGGGCCGGCTCGGCACGCTGCCCGCGGTGCTGCGCGGCCTGATCCATGTACCGTCGCGCGGCCAGATCGCCGACAGTCCGTTGCGCCAGCGGTTGCTCGACGCCCCCGCCGATCGGTGGGAGGCGCTGATCCGCGATGAGGTCCGCGCGATCGCCGCCGCGGTCCTCGGCCACGAGTCGGTCGACGCCATCGACCCCGAAACACCGTTCACGGAACTGGGCTTCGACTCGCTCGGCGGAGTCGAGTTCCGCAACAAGGTGACCGCCGCCACCGGTGTTCAGCTTCCGTCCACGCTGGTGTTCGACTATCCGACCACCGCCGCTGTCGCGGGCTTCCTGCGTACCCGGGTCGACGGTTCGGCGCCGACGCGGCCGCGCCCCGCCTCGACCAGGGCCAGGGCCGACGAGCCGATCGCGATCGTCGGCATGAGCTGCCGGTATCCCGGCGGCGTCGAGAACCCTGACCAGCTCTGGGAACTGATCGCCGGGCGCGTCGACGCGATCACCCCGATCCCGGGCGACCGCGGCTGGGATGTCGACCACCTGTACGACACCGACCCCGGCAAACCCGGCAAGATCTACACCCGAGAAGGCGGATTCCTACATGCCGCGGGTGATTTCGATGCCGCCTTCTTCGGCATCGGACCCCGTGAGGCAGCGGCGATGGACCCGCAGCAGCGGCTGCTGCTCGAGGCGTCCTGGGAAGCGCTCGAAGACGCTGGTATCGATCCGACCTCACTGCGGGGCAGCGACACCGGGGTGTACGCGGGCGTCATGTACCAGGACTACGGCTACACGGCGCGCGAGGCCGCCGACGGTGCCGCAGAAGGCTATCTGGCGACCGGATCGGGCGGCAGCGTCGTCTCCGGCCGGGTGTCCTACGCCCTCGGTCTGGAAGGACCCGCGGTGACGGTGGACACGGCATGTTCGTCGTCGCTGGTGGCCCTGCATCTGGCGGTGCAGGCACTGCGCGCCGGGGAGACGTCGCTGGTCCTGGCCAGCGGGGTGACGGTCATGTCGACTCCGATGCTGTTCCAGGAGTTCTCCCGGCAGCGGGCGCTGTCACCGGACGGGCGCTGCAAGGCGTTCTCGAGTGCCGCGGACGGTGTCTCGTGGGCCGAGGGCGTCGGCGTGCTCGCCCTCGAGCGGTTGTCCGACGCACAGCGCAACGGGCGCCCGGTGCTGGCCGTGATCCGAGGCAGCGCCATCAACCAGGACGGTGCGAGCAACGGCTTGACCGCACCGAACGGTCCGTCCCAGGAGCGGGTGATCGCGCAGGCACTGGTCAACGCAGGGGTGGCCGCGGCCGAGGTGGACGCGGTGGAGGCGCACGGCACCGGCACCACGCTGGGTGACCCGATCGAGGCACAGGCGCTGATCAACGCCTACGGACAGGATCGCGCCGAGCCGCTGCGGATCGGGTCGTTGAAGTCGAACATCGGGCACGCGCAGGCGGCTGCCGGTGTCGGCGGTGTGATCAAGATGGTGCAGGCGCTGCGGCACGAGACGTTGCCGCCCACCTTGCATGTCGACGAGCCGTCGCCGCACGTGGAGTGGTCGGCGGGCGCGGTACGGATCCTGACCGAGGCCGAGCCGTGGCCGGTCGGGGAGTGTCCGCGCCGGGCGGGAGTGTCGTCGTTCGGGATCAGCGGGACCAACGCGCACGTGATCCTCGAAGAGGCGCCCGCGGTCCCGCCGCGGCCGGTCGATCCACCGCGCCCGGCGGCCATGCCGCTGCTGCTGTCCGCGCGGACGCCTGCCGCGCTGCGGACCCAGGCGCGCCGTCTGTACGACACGCTGAGCGAACGTCCGGAGCTCGACCTGACCGACGTCGCGGTGACGCTGGCGCTGCACCGCGCGCGGCTCGAGCAGCGCGCCGCCGTCGTGGGCTCGGACCGGGAGACGCTGCTGGTGGCCTTGGCGCGCCTGGCAGCCGACGAGCCGGGACCGGGCATCGCCAACGGCGCCGGCCGGACAGGCACGACAGCGTTCCTGTTCACCGGTCAGGGCGCGCAGCGGATCGGGATGGGCGCTGGGCTGTACCGGGCGTTCCCGGCTTTCGCGGCCGCGCTCGACGAGGTGTGCGCGGAATTCGACGCACACCTGGGGCATTCGCTGCGGGATGTGATGTTCGGCGCGACTGCCGAGACTCTGCTGGACCGCACCGAGTACACCCAGCCCGCGTTGTTCGCGTTCGAGGTGGCGATGTATCGCCTCGTCGAGTCGTTGGGCGTGACGCCGGATGTGGTGGCCGGGCATTCGATCGGCGAGCTGGCCGCGGCGTATGTGGCCGGTGTGTGGTCGTTGTCGGATGCGTGCACACTCGTTGCGGCCCGGGGCCGATTGATGGGAGCGCTGCCGACAGGCGGGAGCATGCTGGCCGCCGCGGTGCCGGAGAGGCGGGCCGTGGAGCTGCTGGCGGCGGTCAACGCCGATCCGGCAGCCGCCGCGGTCTCGCTGGCCGCGGTGAACGCTCCCGATGCGGTGGTCTTCTCCGGAAACACCGAGGCGGTCTCGGCGCTCGAGTCGAGGTTGGTGGCCGAAAGCGTCAAGACCAGCAGGCTGCGGGTGAGCCACGCGTTCCACTCCGCCTTGATGGATCCGATGCTGATCGAGTTCGCGGAGGTCGCCGCGGGCCTGACGTATCACGAGCCACGCATACCCCTGTGCTCCACGGTTTCCGGCGCATTCGCCGACGATTCGGTGGGTACGCCCGAGTATTGGGTACGGCAGGTGCGCGAGGCAGTGCGCTTCGCCCCGGCGGTGCAGTCACTGCTCGATTCGGGTGTGCGCCTGTTCGTCGAGCTGGGCCCGGACGCGGTGCTGACGACCATGACCCGCGCCACTCTGGCGACAGACCTCGCAGCGCGCGCATCGGTGGTCGCGGCATCCCGTCGCACAGTCGCCGAACCCGAGCAGCTGGTCGCCGCGCTGGCAACCGCGCACTGCGCGGGCCTGCCGGTGCGATGGGCGGCCTACTTCGGAGCTCGACCGCAGGCACGGATCACGTTGCCTACCTATCCCTTCCAGCACGAACGATTCTGGCTTCTGCCGGCGGAGGCCGCCGCGCCGCTCGCCGGTGCCGACTCCGCCGACCATCCGCTGCTGCACGCCCAGGTGCAGCTCGCTGGTAAGGACGAGTGGCTGTTCACCGGCAGGCTCTCGCTGCGCACGCACCCATGGCTCGCCGACCACGCCGTCTTCGGCGCGGTCTTGATGCCAGGTACCGGATTCGTGGAACTGGCTCTGGCTGCCGGCGCCCGGCTCGGCGTGCCGCGCCTGGCGGAACTGGTGCTCGCGGAGCCGCTGATCCTCACGGCCGAGGGTGCCGCGGATATTCAGCTCGCCGTAGGCGAACCCGACGCCGACGGGCACCGGACCGTGGCCATCCACGCCCGTGCCGCTGACGCCTGGGTGCTGCATGCCCGTGGCCTGCTCACGCCCGCCGCGCCGACCGCGGCGCCGGGCTGGTCCCAGGTGTGGCCTCCGGTTGCGGGCGATCCGGTCGACGGGCAGCAGGTGTACCGCGCGCTCGGCGACCTCGGCTTCGGGTACGGCTCGGTGTTCCAGGGTGTTCGCGCCGCGTGGTCGCGTGGGGAGGAAGTGTTCGCCGACCTGGCGCTCGACACCGACACCGCAGCGCGCGCCACCGCCTTCAGACTGCATCCGGCACTGCTGGACGCGGTGTTCCACGCGGCTGTCGGCCATCTCGCCGAGGGCGGGGCCGACGGCCGGGTGCCGCTGTCTTTCGCCTTCGACGGTGTTCAGCTGACACAGTCCGGCGTGGGTGCCCTGCGCGCCCGCATCGCCCGCGTCGCACCGGACACCTTCTGCGTGGAGGCGGTCGACGCGACCGGTGCCCTCGTGCTGAGCATGGAGTCGGTGCGGTCCCGCCCGATCGAGCGACGGGCGCTGGCCCAGCTGCGCGGCCCGGCACCGTTGTTCGACCTCGAGTGGGTCGCCGTGCCTGCCGTCTCCAAGGCGGACACCGGGCGCATCGTCGTGCTCGGCGACCCGGCGGCCGTCGAGGCCCCTGAGCCCCCGACATGCTGTGCCGATCTCGCGGAACTCGCTGTGCTGCAGGATGTTCCCGACACGGTGGTCTGGTCGGCGCCCCGCGGAACCGGTGCCGGCGCGGCGGACATACACGCCGGCGTGCTGACGACGCTCGCACTGTTGCAGGGCTGGATAGCCGCCGAACACCCCGGCCGGCTCGCGATCGTGACGCGCACGGCCGCCGGGCTGCCCGGCGAGGAACCCGATCTGGTCGGAGCCGCCGTGGCGGGCCTGGTGCGTAGCGCACAGTCCGAGCACCCGGGCCGGTTCCTGCTCATCGACCACGACGGCGAGGCCCTGCCGATCAAGTCGCTCGCCGACGCCCTGGCCCAGGACGAACCGCACCTGGTCGTTCGCGAGGGTCGGCTCCTGGCACCGCGATTGCAGCAGCTGCCCGCCACCGAACCGGGCGTGCCACCGTCGTTCGACCACGGCACGGTGCTCATCACCGGCGGCACCGGCGGCATCGGCGCGATCGTCGCCCGGCATCTGGTCGCAGAGCACGGCGCACGACGGCTGCTGCTGGCATCGCGGCGCGGTGTCGCCGCGGACGGCGCCGCCGAACTGGTCAGCGAGCTGACCGACCTCGGCGCCCACGTCCGGGTCGTGGCGTGCGACGTCACCGAACGCACCGCGGTCCAGGCCCTGCTGGCCGACATCGACACCGACGCCCCGCTGACCGCCGTCATCCATGCGGCGGGCGTCCTGGACGACGGCACGCTCGACACCCTCACCGCCGCGCAGACGACACGGGTGCTGGCACCGAAGGCCGATGCGGCACTGCACCTGCACGAGCTGACCCGCGACCTGGATCTGTCGGCGTTCGTGCTGTTCTCGTCCGCGGCGCCGTTGCTCGGCGGACAAGGACAGGGCAACTACGCCGCCGCGAACAGCGTCCTGGACGCGCTGGCACGCGTGCGGCGCAGCGCGGGCCTGCCCGCGCACTCACTGGCCTGGGGACTGTGGACCGTCGGCATGGCAGGGATACTCGGCGGGGACGGCGCCGAGCAGTACGCCCGCCAGATCCGGGCCAGGCTGGGCCTGATCCCGATCGACCCGGAGTCCGGGATGGCGCTGTTCGACAACGCGCTTGCGACGGATCGGGCGACACCGAAGACGGCCCTGCTGGACACGGCGGCGCTCACCGACCTGGCGCGCGGCGGCACACTGCCCGCGGTACTGCGCGGCATGATCCGGGTTCCCCCGGCCGCCGCGAGTGCCGGTGTCAGCCTGGCGCGGCAGCTGGCCGCACTGCCCGACGCCGACCGCGACGGTGTGATCCTGCGAGAGGTGCGCAACGTCGCCTCGGCGGTCCTCGGCCACCTGTCCGGCGACGCGATCGACCCGGACGCGCCGTTCACCGAGCTCGGTTTCGACTCCCTCGGTGCCGTCGAATTCCGGAACCGGCTCGCACAGCTGACCGGGCTGACGCTACCGTCGACGCTGATCTTCGACTACCCAACCGCCGCCGGCGTGGCGAAACTGGTGCGATCGCTGATCGAGGAATCCGACACCGGCGTGGTCGAGCAGGCACCGGCCGGCGTGCGCGGCACGATCACCGACCTGGTGTCGGCGGCGCATCGCCGCGGTGAGCTGGAAGGGGCGATGCCCCTGCTGATTGCGAGCTCGGCTCTGATGACCGCGTACTCCGTCGGCGAGGCCGCCGCACAGCGCCCGGATGTGCAGCTCCTGGCGCGCGGCGCCGCGGCACCGGCACTGGTCTGCATCCCCTCGTTCCTGGCGGGATCGGGCCCGCACCAGTTCGCCCGCCTGGCCCGCGAACTGGGCGGCGAGCGGCAGGTCAGTGCGTTGCGGCTGCCCGGCATGCGCGCAGGCGACGACCTGCCGGCGACATGGGCGGCGGCGATCGAGAGCCTCGCCGCGGCCGTCGCGTCGGAACTCGAGCGAGGCCCGGTGGCGCTCATCGGCTATTCGGCCGGTGGTGCGCTCGCCCATGCGGTCGCCCGGCGGATCGAAGACGACGGCGGCGAGCTCGCGGGCGTCGCGATGATCGACACCTACTCCCCGGAAGAGCACGAACTGAACCGCCTCGTGCTCACCGACGCGCTGGGACAGATCCTGTCCCGGGGCAACGCACTGACCCCCGTCGACGACCACGGCCTGGTCTCCATGGGCGGCTACGTGCGGATATACCCCGAGCGCGAGGCCAAGCCGATCGCCGCGCCGACGCTGAATCTGCGGGCCACCGTGACGCTGAGCAGCTTCGGGGACGTCGACCCCGTCCCCGACTGGCAACACCGTGCACCGGCCGAGTACATCGAGGCAGATCACTTCTCGATCATCGAGGAACAGGCGGCAGAGACCGCCGCGCACCTCCGGCGCTGGCTCGATTCGCTCAGCGGCCATTGATATCCGAACCGTCGGATTCGAGGAACGAGGACACATGACAGCCCTGGACAAGCCCGGCCGCCCGCGCGGCGCGCTCGGGCTTGTCCGCCTGCGCCGAGTACGGGAGTCGACCACACGGCCGCACCGGCGGGGTACGAATGTGATCACCTCGGGGTCAACCCACGGGCGACGCGGTGCGACAGCTCACTGGAGGCATGAAATCCGCTCAGTCGCAACCTTCCGGAAGTGAATTCCTTCGACTCGCAAATTCGCCAGAGGCACAAAATTGCTCAGTCTGCAAATCTGGCAGAGGCATATAGCTCGTTCGGTCGCAATAGTTTTGGCGAGAAACTCCAAGCTTGACAGCGTTGTGGCGCTTGCTTATATTCCACTCGGTCAAGGTCCCGTCCATCGATATCCGAAGGTGCTCATGACCGCGCCTCCAACGCTGCCGAAGTCCAGGCAGCAGTTGATTCTTGCCATTCTTATGCTGTGTTCACTGCTGATTTGGATAGAAAATACCGTCCTCAGTACCACGCTGGAGACCCTCGCGGACCCGGTCCGTGGACTGGGGGCCGATCCCGGTCAGCTGCAATGGGCGACCGGTGCGTACACTCTGGCCTTCGCCACATTGATGTTCACTGCAGGAGCATTGGGCGATCGGTTCGGTCACCGAACTGTGTTCTCCAGTGGGTTGGTGATCTTCGCCGGGTCCTCGCTGTGGGCGGCGTACGCAAGCGACGCGGGCCAGCTGATTGCAGCTCGAGCTGCGATGGGGGTGGGCAGCGCGCTGATCACGCCCGCCATGATGGCCATCCTTATGTGGACCTTCACCGGCCCCGCGCGGGCTGCAGCGATCGGCATTTTCTCGACGTCGGCCGGTGTCGGAATGGCTGCCGGCCCGGTGCTGGCGGGGTTCCTGCTCGATCATTTCTGGTGGGGCTCGGTCTTTCTGATCAATGTTCCGGTCGCGGCATTGGCATTGATCGGGCTCGCCGTGCTGGTTCCGAATTTCCGCAGCCCCACTCGACGACCACTGGACCCCACTGGAATGTTGCTGTCGATCAGTGGGCTCGTGGCGTTGGCCTACGGGCTGATCCGGGCGGGGCAGGTGGCAGCGTGGAGTCGTACCGACGTTTGGGCGCCGATCGTCGTCGGTCTGGTTCTGCTGGCCGTTTTCGTGCTCGTCGAACTGCGCCTCAAGGCGCCCAGCTTTGATCCGCGACTGTTCGCGCAACGCACATTCGGTGGCGGCAATGTGGCGCTCGGACTGCTGCTCTTCGGTGTGGCCGCCATCACCTTCTATAACGCGTTCTATCTGCAAGGCGCGCTCGGATTCTCGCCGATGAAGGCGGGTTTGACCAATATCCCGACCGCACTCGGCGCGCTCGCGGGGGCGCCCCTCGCCTCGCGCCTGGTTCGCCGTCTGCCGCTGCGCCTTGTGACCGTGCCGGCGCTGACCGTGGCTGCGCTGACCATGGGTGGGTACGGGTTCCTCGGACTCCACACTCCACTGGTCTGGATCGAGATCCTGTTGTTGATACAGGGTTTCTCGGTCGGCATGGTGATCGGCCCCGTTACGGCCGCATTGATCAGCGACCTCCCGTTGGAACAGGCTGGTGCTGGATCGGCCGTCACCAACACCGTGCGACAAACCGGCAGTGTGATCGGAATCGCAGTAGGCGGCACGATCATGTCGATCGCGTACCGACGTGCGATCGAACCTTCGCTGGAGGGTGCATCCGGTGTGGTGCAGGATCAGGCGCGAGTTTCCGCCGAACAGGCCCGCCACGTCGCCACAACTATCCACCGGCCCTCTCTTGCGCAGGCTGCCGATAACGCGTTTATCCATGCCATGCACGTCGGCGCGGGCTGGATCGCGGCCATCGCACTCCTCGGAGCAGCTGTGCTGCTGATCACCTTGCCTGCTGCCGGAAAGAAGAAGAGCCCGACACCGGAGCCGGACTACGGAGAGGCCCGCGCCGGTCGCCTCGCCTGATCTTCCCCATTTTCCCGAGCGTAGCAAAACATCGCCGTCGGCATCCAAGGGCGGGCTCGCCCATAAGGAAGGAGACCCCTGTTGTCGAAAACCAATGATCCCGCTGCGCGTGCCGTTGCATCGGAGCAGGATTATGTGTCCTCCTTATATGAGTTGCTCACCGAGCGGCTTTCCGAGGCGCGAGCACACCGAGCGAATGTGTTGAAGGC
>NZ_JBFAKH010000064.1:0-45780 GCF_040655635.1 Streptomyces sp. NPDC050388 | reverse complement strand
GCCGGAACCCGGTACCGGGTTCCGGCCACTCTCCGCTGTACGGGCGTCTCCGCGGTACGGGACCTCAGGACTTCTTGCCCGGGATGACGAAGCTGCTCGTGCAGGACGCCTTGCCCCCACCGGAGCAGGTCTGCGACGAGTCGTTGACGACGTGAATCTTTCCGTACTCTTCCGACGTGACCTCGTACTTGGCCACCTGCGCACAACGAACGTTGCCCTGGCTGTCCTTGACGCAGTCGCCCGGGCCCTCGGCGCCGACGGCCTGGACGGCACCGGCACCGATCAGGGCGAAGCCTCCCAGGACTCCCGCCACCGCCGCGATCTTCTTCGACTTGAACATCTACCTGTTTCCTTGACGGTCGACCCCGTGGCCGAACGGCGGAGTCGTTCCTGATGCCTGGACCGGCCACACCGGTCGACGAACGGGGCAGGTCCCGGGGCTCAACCACCTGATCCGAGCCCCGGGACCTGCCCGGATCACCTAGCAGTGATCACTTGCCGCCGAGGAGGAAGTTGGTGGAGCAGGCCGGGGCGTTGACGTCGTTGGCCTCCTGGCTGTTGAAGCCCAGGATGGTGACCCCGAGGTTGACGTCCTCGACGTTGATGAGGCCCCTGGTGGAGTTGTCCACGGAGCAGTCGATGGACTGCTTGTTGTTCAGCTCGAACTCGGGCTCGCCACCGGCGTGGCTGACACCGGCGCCGAGGAAGCCGACACTGCCGAGCATGGCCATGACGACAGCGGCCTTCTGGTACTTGCGCATTACTTCTCCATTCATCTGGACACGATCTGCGTTGACCGTGTCACTGACGGCCACCAACCTAGGTGACGTTTTGCGGCGATTGGTAGGCGAAACGCCGAATCTCACTTTTTTCCGAAAGGGGGTTCACCACGCCTCGCCGGCGGAGGCGTCAGGACTTCCCGCCACCGACGACGACGCTGTCCACGCAGGAGGGCCGGCCCGCCGAGCCCGAGCAGGTCATCGTCGACTCGTTGACGAAACGGACCTTTCCACTCCGGTCGGGCGGGAGCTGATACCGCCTCACCTGCTCGCAGCGAACGTTGCCCTGGCTGTCCTTGACGCAGTCGCCCGGACCCTCGGCGCCGACGGCCTGGACGGCACCGGCACCGATCAGGGCGAAGCCTCCCAGGACTCCCGCCACCGCCGCGATCTTCCTCGACTTGAACATCTACCTGTTTCCTTGACGGTCAACCCGCCGCCGCTGAGCGGCAAAGCCGTTCCGGACGACTGGACCGGCCACACCGGCCGGGCGGGCCCGGGGCTCGAACACGTGATTTCGAACCCCGAGACCCACCTGGATCACTTGACGGTGATCAGTGCTTGCCGCCGAGCTTGAAGTTGGTGGAGCAGGCCGGGGCGTTGACGTCGTTGGCCTCCTGCTTGTTGATGCCCAGCAGCTTGAGGGACACGTTGACGTCGTCGACGTTGACGAGGCCCTTCGTGGAGTTGTCCACGGAGCAGTCGATGGACTGCTTGTTGTTCAGCTTGAACTCGGGCTCGCCACCGGCGTGGCTGACACCGGCACCGAGGAAGCCGACGCTGCCGAGCATGGCCATGACGACAGCGGCCTTCTGGTACTTGCGCATTACCTCTCCGTTTCTCGAGTGGACACAACCCGTGCCGGGTTGGTCACTGTCAGGAGTTAACGTAAGTGAGGTTTTGCGGCTTTGAGTAGTCGAAACGCCGAAATGCGTAAGTTTCTCGTGGAGATGCCGGATGCGGCGTCGCCACACACCCCGGACGGTCGAACCCGGCGTCGGCCGCCCTCCGCCTGAGCGCGCCCGAGACGCCGGACAGCCAGCCTCCGCCACCGAAAACCCCACTCGTCCGGCGAAGTCCCTTTTCTAACGGGTGATCCCAGGACGATCGCCGTGACCAGGGTGAGATCGCCGCGTTGAGCGGGGCGTGCGGCCGCGCGTCATGCTGCCGCGCTCACCTGATCAATTAAGGAGAACGTGATGTCTCGCATCGCGAAGGCGGCCACCGTCGCTCTCAGCACGGGCGCCGTGATGCTCGGCGGGGCCGGTATCGCCACGGCGGGCGCCGGCGCCCAGGGCGCGGCGGTCGGCTCGTCCGGTGTCCTGTCCGGCAATGTGGTCCAGGCCCCGATCCACGTACCGGTCAACGTGTGCGGAAACACCGTCGACGGGATCGGCCTCCTCAACTCGGCCGTCGGCAACACCTGCGTGAACAACAGTCACAAGAAGCAGCACAAGGGATACGGCTACTGACATCCGTCGTCGTGACCCGAGAGCCCCGGCGCCCCGAGCGCCGGGGCTCTCGGCATGAACGCCAAAAACCCGCGTCCCCCGCGCGTACACGGGGAGGGCGGGCATACGAGAGTCGGCCCCCGGTCTCCACCGGGGGCCGACTCTCGTATGGCATGCCTCAGGCGTAGAGCCCCAGGTCGCCGTGGACCGGCTTGGCCTCGTTCACCACGGCCGCGGCCTCGTGCGCCGTGCCGAACACCGAGGTGTCCTGCTCCCCGTCCTTCGACTCGTCGTGCAGCGGCATCAGTTCGAAGGGGACCGCGGTACGCGTGTTCAGGCCGGTGTCGAGGCCGGTGGACGCCAGGTCGAGCTCCTGGGCGGACGCAGGCGCGGCCATGGCGGCGGCGATCAAGGACCCGGCAAGGACGGCGGCAGCCTTCAGGGACTTCATCGTGTTCCTTTCTTCGGCAACGCGGGTCGCCGGAGGGTTTCTGTCGCCGTGCCTAACGATCCCCGGCCGGACCGGAAACCGGGGGACCACGGATTGACGAGTCCTCATATGAGATCAATCAGCCGACAGCACCACCGCCGGCGACGGCGGAGTGGTCGCAGGCAGCGTGATCGCAGGCGATGTGGTGGCCGGGACCGAAGGCGAGGGCGTCAACAGCGTGATGCTCGACGACGTCACGCCGGAGGACGTCGTGGTGGACGGCGTCGCCTGCGTGGTCACGACCGACACCTGCGGGTCGCCGGCGGACAGCTCGTCGATGAGCTTCCCCATCTCGGTCAGCAGGTCGTCGAGCCATGAAAGCGTCGGGGCGTCCGCGTCATCGACTGCGTCATCGGCCCCGTCCGCGCTCTCGCCCAAGATCTCGTCGATCTCCTCGGTGGCCTCGTCGACCACGTCGGTGTTCGCATCGGTGTTCGCGCCGGTGGTTTCCTCGTCGGCGACCTCCTCTTCGGTTGCGTCGCTGATCGCGTCGTCACCGGGGAGGAGCAGGTCCAGGAGGCGGTCGACGGCGTCCCACAGGGCGTCCAGCGCGTCGCCCGTGGGATCGGGCTCGGCCATGGGCAGCAGTACGCCCGGCGCGGGGGCCGAGGCGAACGGCACGGCCCTGGTGGCCTGTTGCCTTGCTTCGGCCTCCTTCAGCGCGTCCTTCGCGGCCTTGCCCAGTGTCCTCGTCCCGGCCGCGGACAGCCGGCCGTCGTCCGCCCGGGTCACGGCGGTCAGCAGGTCGACGACCGGGGTGAGTTCGCCCCTGCGCACGTCGGAGTTCCTGATCTGCACGAGCGGCATGTCGGGCGACGCCACCTGGCTGCGCCCGCCGTCCGAGTCGGCGGCCAGGGCGGTGGGGCCGGCGGTCCCGACCAGGAGGACGGCCCACAGTGCGCCGAATGCGATGCGCCGTGCAGGCAGAGCGCGCATGGGAGTTCCTTTCCACGGACCTCGGATCTTGAGCCCACCGTGAGAGCGCCCCCGGCGTCCCGCAACCGGGCATGAGCCCTTCGGTGCCCCCTCTCACCCCATCGCCCCGTCCTGCCTGATGGGGCCACAGATCGGGCGTTCGAACCCCGGGCCCCGCGGCGGCCCGACATCCCGTGGGCGTCGCCCGCCGAGAAGGGGCTTCACGATTCCAACACACTTGTCTTACTTGAACGAGTTTCAGGGATTTTGTCCGTTAGGTGGCTAGAGTTGCGACCCTCCGGACGTACCCCTTGGGCGGACGCACCGCGCTCTTCGCGCTACCTGTCACCGCCACCTTCCCGAAAGGCTTCGCCGGTCATGCGTCATTCCCTGGGCCAGTTGCTTCGTCATGCGACGGTGGGCGTCCTCACCCTGGTCACGGCGTGGGCCCCCTGCGGGCCCTCGGCCGCCGCGCCGACCGCACCGCCCGCGCCGGAGGCGAGCAGCCTCGCGTTCGTGCAGCGGTACCGCGCACTCCAGCACGGCGGCATCGTGCGCGCCGCCAACTCCTCGGCCACCTGCCGCGCGAGCCACCCGGCGTGCGCGGACGTGCAGACGGGCGCGCACGGGGTGAACGGCGACTTCGACATGTTCTACGTCGACGTCGACCGCGACCCGAACACCTACAACTCCTCCCGCGCGGAGGTCCGGCTGCCCCCGGGCTCCCGGGTGACCTACGCACGCCTCTACTGGGGCGGCAACCTGCTCGTGGGCGAGCAGAAGCCGTGGGAGGCCAACGGACGGGTCCTGATCGCCGAACCCGGCGGGGAGTACAAGGAGCTCCTCGCCGACACGGTCGTCGGACACCGGGTGGCGGACGGCGCGGACGCCTTCCAGGCCTCGGCGGACGTGACCTCGCTGGTGCGGGACAGCGGGTCGGGTCTGTACACCGTGGCGGATGTCAACGTGGCCTCCGGCCGGTCGACGACCGGCGCGTGGGGCGGCTGGACGCTGGTGGTGGCGTACGAGAATCCGGCGGAACCGCTGCGGCACCTCTCGCTCTGGGACGGCTTCACACCGCTGGCGTCCACCGGCGGGGCGGAGATCGGGCTGAGCCGCCTCGCCCTCCCCGCGGGTGCGGAGGGCGAGGTGGGGATGGTGGCGTACAACGGCGACCGCGGCACCACCGGCGACTCGCTCACGCTGACCACCGGCGCGCCCGCCTCCACCGTCGTCCTCGCCGACGCCGCCAACCCCGCCGACGACGTCCTGAACTCCACCATCAGCGGGCCCGGGCGGGCTGTCCCGGCACGGGTGCCGGCGCACGCCAACACCCTCGGCTACGACTCCGACGTGTTCACTCTCGGCCGGGGCCTGCTGCACGCCGGTGACCGGGCGACCCTCCGGCTCAGGTCCGAGCGGAACGCGGCGTGGGCCGGCGTGTTCTTCCTCGCCGCCGACGCGCGGCCGTGAACGCGCCGTCCCCCGTCCCGAGCGCCTTCGCCAGTGAGGAAACCGTGCACATGAAGCTGTCTCCCCCCGTCCGTCGGCCGCGGGTACTGCACCTCACCCAGCCGGTGGAGGGCGGGGTCGCGCGCGTCGTGACGGACCTGGTCCGCACCCAGCTGGCGGACGGCCTGGACGTCACCGCGGTCTGCCCCGAGAGCGCCCTCACCACCCAACTGCGGTTGCTCGGCGCGCAGGTACGGAACTGGCGGGCGACGCGCTCGCCGGGTCCGTCGCTCGTACGGGAGGTACGACACCTCGCGCGGCTCATCGACGAGGTGCGCCCCGATCTGGTGCACGCGCACAGCGCGAAGGCCGGGCTCGCCGGGCGGCTCGCGGTGCGCGGACGGATCCCGACGGTCTTCCAGCCGCACGCCTGGTCGTTCGAGGCGGTGGGCGGGCGGACCGGTGCCCTCGCCCTCAAGTGGGAGCGCTGGGGGGCGCGTTGGGCCGCGCGGGTGGTGTGTGTGAGCGAGGCGGAACGGGCGACCGGGGTGCACGCCGGAATCGCCGGCCGGTGGACCGTCGTCCCCAACGGCATCGACCCCGAGCACTTCCACCCGGCCGGCGCCGACACCGTACGGGCCGGGCTCGCACCGCTCGTCGGACTGCACCCGGCGGCGCCGCTCGCGGTCTGCGTGGGGCGACTGTGCCGGCAGAAGGGGCAGGACGTCCTGCTGCGGGCCTGGGACACCGTCGTGCGCAGGGTGCCGGACGCCCGGCTGGTCCTGGTCGGCGACGGCCCGGACCGCGACCGGCTGCGCGAAGCCGCCCCGCCGTCCGTGCTGTTCGCGGGAGCCGTGCCCGACGCCTCGCCCTGGTACCAGGCCGCCGATCTCGTCGTCCTGCCCTCCCGCTGGGAGGGCATGGCCCTGGCCCCGCTGGAGGCGATGGCCTGCGGGCGCCCCGTGGTGGTCACCGACGTCGACGGCGCCCGCGAGAGCCTGCCCTCCTCCTTCGCCGCCCGGTGCCTGGTCCCGCCGGAGAACCCGGCGGCGCTGGCCGAGGCCCTGTCCGAGCTGCTGCTCGACCCGCCGCTGCGCGAGTCCCTCGGCGACCGGGGCCGTCGGCACGTGCTGACCCGCCACGACGTACGGCACACCGCCGAGCAGGTCGCGGACGTCTACCGCGACCTGCTCGGCACATGGCCCGCCAGGAAAAGGACGCGTCCGTCCGGGACCGTCGAGCGCGGCGAGGCCCATCCCGCCAGACCCGGACAGCCGCTCGACGCGGGCTGCGGCGCCGGGGCGAACCGGACGACACAACGCGTCGAGCCCACCAAGCACAGGGAGCCCATCCGCTCGTGACTGCCGAACGCACCGTGCCCTCCCCCGGCGTACCGCTGGGGGAGCACGGCCCCTCAACCGTCTCCGTCGTGCCGCCGCGCGGCCCCGCCACCGGGGTGCGGTCCCCTGCCAGGCGGCCCCCGGCCCGGCCCCCCTCCCCGGTGCCGCTGTTCCTCGCGGACGGTGCCGCCGCCCTGTTGGGCACGCTGGCCCTCACCGGTGCCCAGCGTCACCCGTCGCTGGTCCTCATGCTGGTCGCCGCGTCGCTGCTGCTGCGCCCGCGCGACGGCCGGCCGCCGGTGCCGGGGCTGCTGGACGAACTGCCCGCCGTGTGCGGCCGTATCGCCGTGGCCTGGCTGGCACCCGCCGCACTGTGGGCGGCGTACCGGCCGGAGCACGCGCTGTCCGTCGGCACCGTGCTGACCGGCCTCGCCGTGCAGACGGCGGCGGCCTGTGCGCTGCGCGCGGCCGTGCACGGACGGCGCCGCGCCGCACTGCTGCGCCACCCGCGCGCCGCACTCGTCATCGGCCCGGCGGCGACCGCGCAGCGCGTGGCCGCCGCCGTGCTGCGTCACCCGCGGTGCGGCGTACGGCCGGTGGGGGTCGTCGCCGAGCAGTCGGACGACGCCGAGGGCGTCCCGGTGCTGCGGACCGGTGAGGAGGTCGAGCGTGCGGTCATCCAGAACGGGGTGCGGGCCGTGCTGGCCGTTCATCCCTCGGTCCGCGCCGAACAGGGGCCGCTGCTGCGCACCCTGGCCGAGTCGGGCTGCGTGATCTGGGAGCTCGACGCCGACCCTCCCTCGTACACGGCGCGGCAGCGGCTGGCCGGGTTCGCCTGCCGACGGCTGGACCTGTCCCCGGTGCGCCGCGACAGCGTGGGCAAACGGCTGCTCGACATCCTCGTGTCGGGGACGCTGCTGGTCCTGGTCGGCCCGCTGCTGCTGATGTGCGCGGCGGTCCTGCGGATCAGCGACGGGCCGGGCGTGGTGTTCCGGCAGGAGCGCATCGGCCGGAACGGAAAGCCGTTCACCCTGCTGAAGTTCCGCACCTACCGCCCCGCCGACGAGCACGAGTCGGCGACCCGGTGGAGCGTGGCCGACGAGAACGAGATGCGCCGGTTCTGCCGGATGCTGCGGCGCACCTCGCTCGACGAGCTGCTCCAGCTGTGGAACGTGCTCCGGGGCGACATGAGCCTGGTCGGACCGCGTCCCGAACGCCCCTACTTCGTCGCGCAGTTCTCGCACACCCACCAGGGCTACGCGGCCCGCCACCGCATGCGGACCGGGATCACCGGCCTCGCCCAGGTCCACGGGCTGCGCGGCGACACCTCGATCGAGGACCGCTCCCGGTTCGACTGCGCCTACATCGACGACTGGTCGCTGTGGCAGGACGTCTGCATCCTGCTGCGCACCGCGGCGTCGCTGGTACGCCCGACGGGGAGCTGACCGACGTGAGCCTTGCTCTCGCACCCCTGCCACGCCGGGCCTCCGCGTTCGCGCCGGTCCTGCCCCTGGTGGCGGTGTTCGCGCTCCTGGCCCTGCCCCTGACGTACGAAGGGGCGGGGCCCGCCGACGTGGTCTCGGGGCTGCTGGTGGTGTACTGCGTGATCCGTCTGCTGCGCGAGCGGCGGCGCCCGCTGTCGCCCGCCGCCGCGGTGGTGCTGGGCCTGCCGGTCGTGGGGCTCGCGCTGTCCGCCATGGGGGCGTCCTCGCCCGAGGCCTCGCTCACCGGCTTCGGCCGCTATCTGCAGGTCTTCGTGCTCGTCCCGGCGGCCGTGCTGACGCTGCTCCGCGGCCGGGCCGACTTCCGGGTGCTGGCCTGGTCGTTCGTGGGGCTCGCGCTGTGGCAGGGGGCCATCGGCGTGCACCAGTACGCCACCGGGACCGGCGCCTCCTACCAGGGTGAGCCGATCCGCGCGGTCGGCACCTTCGGGGCGCAGGACGTGATGGGCATGGCGTCGGCGGTCGCCCTCGGTCTGGTGTGCGCGGTGGGGATCGCGCTGGGCCGGGCGCCGGTACGGCAACGGGCGGCGGCCACCGGCTGCGCGCTCGCGCTGCTGCTGCCGCTCGCGCTCTCCTTCAGCCGGGGCGCCTGGATCGCGACCGTCCTGGCGTGCGCCGTGCAGCTGGCGCTCGCCGGGCTGCGGCGCGCGCTGAAGGCGGCCGCGGCCGTGGCCGCCGCGGGGGTGGTCCTGATGGGCGGGTTCGGCGTCGGCACGACGCAGCTGACCGAGCGGATCGACAGCATCACGCAGGTCGCCGACGACCCCGACCAGTCCGTGGTGGACCGGTACGCCCTGTGGGCGTCCGCCGGCGACATGTGGCGCGAGCACCCGCTGACCGGTGTCGGCCTGAAGGGCTTTCCCGAGCACCGCGACGGGCACGCCACCCTGGCGCTGTCCTCGGGCAGCGACATCGCGGGCGCGGGGTCGGATTACCACAAGCAGGCGCTGCTCTCGCCGCACAGCATGTACCTGCTGGTGCTGAGCGAGCAGGGCCTGATCGGGCTGCTCACCCTCGCCGGAAGCTGGCTGGCGCTGCTCGTGCTCGGGCTGCGCGGGCTGCTGCGCGTCCGTCGTCGCGGACCGGGACCGGACTGCGGGCTCGTCGCCTGCGGGCTGCTGGTCTGGCTGCTGACCGACTACGTGTACGGAGACATCGGCGGCCCCTCGACGGTGCTGACCGCCCTGGCCCTGGGGCTCGCCGCGTGGTGGGCGCTGGGCGACGGTGAGCGGGGGCGCCTCGTGCCGAGGGGCGGCCCGCAAGAAAGCCTCGAGGAGGCCGCGGCGCGATGACGGTGGTGCCTTCACAGACTCCCGGACGCGGAACCGACCGGGCCTCGACCGTCCCCGCGGCGCGTGCCGCGCCCCCGGTCGGGGACGGAACCGACCCGTCGTCGCCCTCGGCCTCCCGGAAGTTCCTCGCCAGGGCCACGCTCGTCACGGCGGCGCTGTCCATCGGCGGCTCCCTGCTCGGCCTGGTGCGCGACCAGTCGCTGGCGCGGCTGTTCGGTGCCGGGAGCGACACGGACGCCTTCCTGGTCGCGTGGACCGTGCCCGAGCTGGCCGCCACGCTGCTGATCGAGGACGGGCTGGCGATCGCGCTGATCCCGGCGTTCAGCATGGCGTTGGCCCGTCGCGCCCGGGGCGTCCCGGGCGATCCGGTCCGCGAGCTGGTCGCCGCCACCCTGCCGCGCCTGTGCCTCGCCTTCGCCGCGGTCGCCGCGCTGGTCGCCGGGACGGCTCCCTTCCTGGTCGAGGTGCTGGCGCCCGGCCTGCCCGACCCCCGGCTCGCCGTCGACTGCACCCGGCTCACCGCGATCAGCCTGCTGGCCTTCGGGCTCGCCGGGTACTGCAGCGCCGCCCTGCGGGCCCACCGCCGGTTCTTCGCGCCCGGGGCGATCTACATCGCGTACAACACGGGCATCATCGCCGCGATGTTCCTGCTCGGCGGTGAGTGGGGCGTGCGTGCCGCGGCGGTCGGGGTCGCGGTGGGCGGCTGCCTGATGGTGGCGGTGCAACTGCCGTCGCTGTGGCGGCAACTGGCATCACGCGCGCCGGCGGTCGGCGGGACGCAGGCCGGCGGCGAGGAACGGCCGGTGCGGCTCGCCCTGATCGCCGCCGTCCTCCTGTTCGCCCTGTGCCGCCAGTCGCAGGTCCTGGTCGAACGCTTCCTCGCCTCCTCCCTGCCGGCCGGGGCCATCTCGCACCTGAACTACGCTCAGAAGGTCGCCCAGATCCCGATGACCCTGTCGCTGATGGTGTGCACGGTCACCTTCCCCGTGGTGGCGCGGGCGCTCGCCGACGGTGACACCGAACGGGCCCGCGACCGCGTGGAGCGGGATCTGGTGCTGTCCTCCTGCGTGGTGCTGCTGGGCATGTGCGCGGTGATCGCCTGTGCCCCGCAGATGATCGAACTGCTCTTCCAGCGCGGCGCGTTCACCGCGAGCGACACCGCGGCGACCTCCGACGTCATGCGGGTGTACGCCCTCGGGCTGCTGGGGCAGACCCTGGTGGGCACGCTGATCCGCTCGTACTTCTCGGCGGGCCGGCCCAGCTGGTACCCCCTCGCGGTGATGGGCGTGGGCATCGCCGCGACGTCGTTGATCGGCGCCGTCGCCGTGCGCCCCTGGGGAGTGGCGGGGATCGCCGCCGCCAACGCCGTCGGCATCACCGTCACGGCCGCCCTGCTGCTGGCCGGTCTGCGGACGGCCCGGCGCGGCGGCGCCGGCGGTGTCCGTCTCCGTGTCCGTCAGGTGCTGGCCGAGTTGAGCCGGCCGGTGCTCACCTCGGCCGGCGCCACCGTCGCCGGTGCGTTCGCCGCGAGCCGGGTCGACTCCCCCGTGGCGGGCCTCGCGGCCGGCTGCCTCACCGTGACCGCCGTCTTCGTCGCGCTCTCCCTGGCCCTGGGCGTCCAGGGCTCCGCATCCGCGGTGCGCTCCGTACGCACCATCACCCGAAAGCTCACTCATGACCGTTTCCGTTGATTCCGTTGGCTCCGCCGGTTCGGCCGGCTCCGCTGGTTCGGCCGGCTCCACTGGTTCGGCCGGCTCTGTCGATTCCGTCGGCACCGGCAGGCTTCCCGCCGCGCCCCCGGGCCCCGTCCCGTGGGTGGCGATGTACCACTCGGTGGGTGACTGCTCCGACGACCCGTACCGCATCACGGTCACGCCCGAACGGCTCGAGGAGCAACTGGCCTGGCTGCGCCGGCGCGGGCTGCGCGGCGTGTCCGTGGCCGACCTGCTCGCCGCCCGCGCCCGGGGCGAGGGCCGGCGCCTGGTCGGGCTCACCTTCGACGACGGGTACACCGACTTCGTCACCGAGGCCCTTCCGCTGCTGCGCCGCTGGGACTGCGGCGCCACCCTGTTCGTGCTGCCCGGACGGCTCGGCGGCGACAACGCCTGGGACCCGCTCGGCCCGCGCAAGCCGCTGCTGACCGCGGACGGCATCCGGCACGCGGCGGCCGAGGGGGTGGAGATCGGCTCGCACGGGCTGACCCACGTCGACCTCACCCGGGCGGACGGGCCCACCCTCGAGGCCGAGGTCACCGAGAGCCGCGCGCGGCTGGCGGAGCTGACGGGCACCCGGCCCGACGGCTTCTGCTACCCGTACGGCACGGTCGACGCCCGCGCCGTCCAGGCGGTGCGGAAAGCGGGATACGCCTACGCCTGTGCCATCGATCCCGGCGCGCTGACCGGCCCGCACGCCCTGCCGCGCGTGCACATCGGCCAGAACGACACGACCTGGCGCCTGTACCTGAAGCACCGTCTGCACCGGTGGCGCCGGCGTCCGGTGGAGGGTCTGTGAGATGAGGGCTCTGCACATCATCACCGGTCTCGGTGTCGGCGGGGCCGAGCAGCAGCTGCGTCTGCTGCTGCGTCATCTGCCCGTCGGCTGCGACGTCGTGACGCTCACCAACCCGGGTGCCGTCGCCGAGGGACTCACCGCCGACGGGGTCCGCGTCGTGCATCTCGGCATGGGCGGCAACCGTGATCTGGCCGCGCTCCCCCGGCTGGTCCGGTTCATCCGGGCCGGCGGCTACGACCTGGTCCACACGCACCTGTACCGGGCCTGCGTCTACGGCCGGCTCGCCGCGCGGCTGGCCGGGGTCCGCGCGGTCGTCGCCACCGAACACTCCCTGGGCGACACGCAGATGGAGGGCCGCAGGCTGACCGCGGGGGTGCGGGCGCTGTACCTCGGCAGCGAGCGGCTCGGGTCGGCGACGGTCGCCGTCTCCCCGGCGGTGGCCGACCGGCTGCGGCGGTGGGGCGTGCCCGCTCCCCGTATCGAGGTCGTCCCGAACGGCATCGACCTGGACCGCTTCCGCTTCGACCCGGAGCGGCGCGCGCACACCCGGCGGAGCCTCGGTCTGCCGGAGGGCGCGTTCGTCGTCGGCGGCGTCGGCCGGCTCGCCCCGGGCAAGCGGTTCGACGTCCTCGTCCGCGCCCTCACCCGGCTCCCGGACGACCACTGGCTGCTGCTGGTGGGCGGCGGCCCCGAAGAACACCTCCTGCGCCGCACGGCCGGCGAGGCCGGCGTGGCCGACCGCGTCCTGTTCACCGGCGAACGTCCCTACGGCCTGGACGGCTCGCCGGGCCCCGACCTGCCCTCGCTCCTGTCGGCGATGGACCTGCTCGCCTCCCCGTCCGCGGAGGAGTCGTTCGGCCTGGCCGCCGTGGAGGCGCTGGCGTCGGGCCTGCCCGTGCTCTACGCGTCCTGTCCGGCGATCGAGGACGCGGCGCCGGCGGCCGCCGGTGCCCGGCAGGTGCTCGGGGGCCCCGAGGAGTACGCGTGCGCGATCGCCGAGGTCCGCACGGCGGGCCCCGGGCCGCGCACGGCCCCCGAGGCCGCTCGGCGCTACAGCATCACCCGCAGCACGGCCCGCCTCATGGACGTGTACGCGGCAGCCGTCTCCCGCTCCCCTTCATCCCCTTCATCCCTCTCACCCCTCGGAGCCAGCACGTCATGACCGACACTCCGGCCCGTCGGCACCGCCTGTTCCCGGACCGTCTCAGGAGGCTGCCGACCTGGTCCGTACTCGTGGTCGGCGGCACTCTCGTCGGCGGCCTGACCGGCGGCGCGTACGGCATGCTCACCCCCACGACCTACACGGCCACCAGCTACGTCGTCGCCGTACCGACCGCGAAGTCCACCCCGGAGTCCGCCCGGGGCTTCGCCCAGGCGTACGGACGGGTGGCCACGCAGCTCGCGGTGCTCGGGGACGCCCAGGTGTGGGCGGGTGTTCCGGTGCGGACCCTGCGGGACAGCGTGCGTACGGCGACCTCGCCGGACGCGCCGATGGTCGCCGTCTCGGCCACCTCGGCGAAGCCCGGCCTCGCCGTCGACATGGCCAACGCGGTCTCCCGCGCGCTGATCCGGCACGCGGACCACACCAAAGGCAGCACCCAGGTCCGGCTCGTGCAGTTCTCGCGTGCGGTGAAGCCGAACGAGCCGACGTCCGCGTCGCCCGCGGTGACCACCCTGGTGGGGGCGAGCGCGGGCGGCCTGCTGGGCTCGCTGGCCCTGCTGGCCCGGCCGCGGCGCAACGGCCAGAACGCCAGGAACTCCAAGGACGCCAAGAACACCGAGAACATCCCGGCCGCCTCGGTGCCCGGCCCGGCCACCGCCGCCGACGCGCGCAAGAAGCGGTGACCGCGGTGTACCCGGCCGGGCCGGCGGTGGCGCTAACCCATGCGGGACCACCAGTCGAAGCGGAAGCAGAGCTTCCCGCCGAGCCAGTGCTCCACCCAGTCGCCCAGGTCCAGCGGCGTACAGCTCGTCGGCGGCTTCGGCGCGGTGGGCGGGAGTGGGGGAGCGGGCGTGGGCGTGGGAGTGGGCGCCGGGGTCGCCGTGCCGGTGCGGCCGAACATCGTCGTCCGGTAGACGCGGGACGATTCCGGGTTGTCGCCGCACTGCCACACACCGTGCGGGCAGTAGTCGGTCACCGTGTTGTACAGCGGCCGGTGCTCGTCCATCCACGCGAGCATGCGGCGCATGTACTCGGGATTGTCGCCGCTGCGGAAAAGCCCCCATTCGGGATAGGAGATGGGCTTGCCGTGGGCTTTCGCGAAATCCACGTGGTCCTGAAGTCCGTACGGCTCCTCCACCTGTTCGTCGAACGGCATTCCGGCCGGCTGGTCGTAGGAGTCCATGCCGAGGATGTCGACCGTTCCGTCCCCGGGGTAGCACCGCGTCCAGGGAACGGAGTCCCGGCCGCGGCTCGGCGTGAAGTCGAACCGGAACTTCTGGCCCGGCACCGCCCGCATGGCGGTGACGATCCTGTTCCAGTACTTCTTCCAGGCCTCCGGGTCCGGCCCGCACCGATGGGTGTACGTGGCGCCGTTCATCTCCCAGCCGAGCACGAGGATCGTGTCCGGCACCTTCAGCCGGACCAGCCGCTCGGCCAGGGCCCGGAAGTGGTGGTCGAACTCTCCGGCCGCGCCCCGCCGCAGCAACTGCCGGACCTCCTCGTCGGAGACGCCCTCCTCGTTGCGCTCCTGCATGGGCACGTTGAGGACGAGCATCCGGTCGTCCTTCTCGTTGCGCCAGTGCGCCCACTCCTTGAGGAAGTCGACGTCGCCCGCGATGTCGCTCCAGTGGTTGCCGGGCAGGTAGGTGTGGCCGACGCGGAGCTCGGCACCGCCCAGCCAGCGGCTGAACTGTTCCATACGGGCCACACCACGGGCGTCGGAGGCGAGGAAGGCGCCGAAGGGCGGGAACTTCCCTTCCGGTACCGGACGGGACGGCCCCGTGCTCGGGGACGCCTCGGCGGGCGCCGCCGGGCCCGGCCCCGGAGCGCGGGAGTCGTCGCCCGCCACCTGCACCCCCGTGCCCGCCATGAGACCGAACGCCAGGGCGGCCGACACCGCGATCGCCACCGCGCCCACGACCGGCCCGCGAACCCGGACACGCTCGTGCTGTGGGGCCATACCGGCTCCTCTCTTCGCTCTCGTTCGACCTTCAGTTTCTGGACTCTTTATTGACGAACAGTCATACGAAAGTCAGTCACAGGAAATCCCGTGACGCCACTGACATGCGGCTTCCGAGTGCCGCGCTCCCTCGTGCGGGCGAGCCGATCGAAAAGAAACCCGAAGAACCCTGCAGAACTCGAAAGAAATCGAAAGAAGGAGGAATGCGTGCCGCTGCTCGACACCCGCGTCCCCGCCGTCATTCTGCGGATCGACCGGAATCCCTTCCATCACGGAACGCTGGGAGCCGTGCGTTCGCTCGGCAGGGCGGGAGTGGAGGTGCACGTCGTCGCTGACGAGTCCGGAAGTCCCGTTCACCGCTCACGTTATGTCCGGCGGCTGCACCCACCGCCGGCGCCCGGCGCGTCCACGGACGACATCCTCGCCGTGCTGCGCCGCGTGGCCGACCGGGTCGCACGTCCCGCCGTCCTGGTCCCGATGGACGACGCGAGCGCGATCGCCGCCGGACGCCTGCGGGACGTCCTGGCACCCTCCTACCTGCTGCCCGAGATGCCCGGCACGCTGCCCGAACGCGTCGCCGACAAGGCGGAGCTGGCCGCCGTGTGCGCGTCCGCGGACGTTCCGCACCCGGTCACGCTCGTCCCGGACAGCCCCCAGCGGGCCACCGAGGACGCGTGGCGGCTCGGGCTGCCCCTGGTGGCGAAGTGGAGCCGACCCTGGCTGCTGCCGGCCGGCAGCGGACTGCGCAGCACCCGGCTGGTGCGGTCCGCGGAGCAGGCCCGGGAGCTGTACCGGCGCACCGAAGAGGCGGGCAGCCCGCTCCTGTTGCAGGCCTACCTGCCGCCGGGGCCGGACCGGGACTGGTTCTTCCACGGCTACGCCGACCACTCGGGCGCCGTGCGCACGGGCGGGCCGGGCCGGAAGCAACTGTCCTGGCCGCGCGGCGCGGGGCTGACGGCGGTGGGCTGCTGGACGCCCAACACCCAGGTACAGGCCCTGGCCGAGCGGCTCGCCGGCGAACTGGGCTACCGCGGCGTCTTCGACCTCGACTTCCGCCGCTGCCACGCGACGGGCCGGTACCACCTGCTCGACTTCAACCCGCGCCCCGGCGCCCAGTTCCGGCTCTTCGAGGACAGCGCCGGACTGGACGTCGTACGCGCCCTCCACATGGACCTGACGGGCCGTCGCCCGCCGGCCGGCGAGCCGGTGGCCGGACGGACGTTCGTGGTGGAGAACTACGCGCCGTTCGCCGCGCTGCGCACGGCGCCGGGCGGACGCGAACTGGCCTGGCACGCCCGGGACGACCGCGGACCCGGACGGGCGATGTGGGCCCTGTGGGCCCGTCACGTGTCCGGCCGGCTGCGCGAGCGGCTGGGCCCCGGTGCGGCGGTGGCACCGGCAGCACCCCTGATCCCCCGGGCGGCCTCGCCCTCCCCGAACGACAACGAGAAAGCGAGCAGTTGATGATGTACGACCTTCTGGTGGTGGGCGCCGGACCGTACGGTCTGTCGATCGCGTCCCACGCCGCGGCCGCCGGGCTGAACCTGCGCGTGTTCGGCCGGCCCATGGCGTCCTGGCGGGACAACATGCCCGCCGGCATGTTCCTGAAGTCGGAGCCGTGGGCGTCCAACCTCTCGGATCCGGACGGGGAGTGGACCCTGGCCGCCTACTGCGCGGAGCACGGCCTGACGGCACGTCACGCGGAGCCGATCCCGGTGACGGCGTTCGCGGAGTACGGCCTGTGGTTCGCCCGCCATGCCGTTCCGGAGATCGACGAGCGCATGGTGTCCCGGGTGGCGTCCGGCCCCGCCGGCTTCACGGTGGTCACCGACGACGGGGAGGCGCTGCACGCGCGGACGGTGGCGCTGGCGGTCGGTGTGATGCCGTTCATCGAGGTGCCGCAGGCCCTGCGCGGACTGCACCCCTCACTGGTGACGCACAGCAGCCATCACAGCGACCTCGACCAGTTCCGCGGCAAGGACGTCACGGTGCTCGGCGGCGGTCAGGCGGCCCTGGAGACCGCGGCCCTCCTCGCCGAACAGGGCACGCGCGTGCGGGTGCTGGCGCGGGCGGACCGGGTGCACTGGAACGACGTGCCGCCGGCCTGGGAACGTCCCTGGTGGCAGTCGGTCCGCTCCCCGCACAGCGGTCTCGGCCCCGGCTGGCGGAACTGGTTCTACTCCGAGCGCCCCGGCCTCTTCCGGCGGCTGCCGCAGCAGACCCGGTCGCACATCGCGGCCACGGCGCTGGGTCCGGCGGGCGCCTGGTGGGTGCGGGACCGGGTGGAGCGCGCGGTGGAACTGCTGCCGGGCCACGAGGTCACGGAGGCCAGCGCGGTGCCGGGCGGCGTACGGCTGGACCTGGTGAACCGCGCGGGTGAGTCCCGCTCCCTCGGGACCGAACACGTCATCGCCGCGACGGGGTTCCGGGTGCACCGCGAGCGGCTCGGCATGCTCTCCGCCGAGCTGCGCGGGACGCTGGCGGCCCTGCCCGACGGTTCCCCGGCGATCGGACGGGGCTTCGAGTCCTCCCATCCCGGTCTGTTCTTCGCGGGCCTGACGACGGCGTCCGGCTTCGGCCCGTCCATGCGCTTCGTCCAGGGCGCGACGTACACGGCGGCGGCACTCGTCCAAGGGGTGCGCCGCCGGCTCAGGTCCACTCCCGCGCGGGGAAGGGTCCCGGTCCCGTCGGCCGTCGGCCGGGCCGATTCGCCGACGCCGGTGAGCCTCTGACGGGAAACCCTTTCCGTACAGCACTGAGCCCCCGGACCGGCCCGGGCCACCTCGTACGGTGGCCCGGGCCCGTCCGGGGGCCCGCCCGGGCTCAGAGCCCCGGGAAGCCGCGCGGTGCCGGGCCGACGGGGCCCGGCACCCGGGAACCGCTACCGGCGGAGGGCGGCGCGACCGCGGCGGTACAGCAACGCCCCGCCCACGAGCAGGGTGGCACCGGCGGCCGAGGCCGCCACCATGCCGTCACTGCCGGTCTCGGCCAGGTGCGGCGGCGCACCGGGCTCCTCCACGTCCTGCGACGGCGTGTCGACGACGTGCGTGGGAGGCGGGGTGTGCGTACGCGTGGGCGGCGTCGAAGGCGTCTCGCGCTCGGTGCGCTGCTCGGGCTCGGGCGACCGGCCCTGCTCGTTGCGGCAGTCGTTGTCGGACGCCTCGTTGAACAGCCCGACCAGGCCGACGTTGTTGCCGCACACGTTCAGCGGCAGGCCGAGGGGCACCTGGACGAGGTTCCCGGACAGCACACCGGGAGAGCCCTTGGCGACCCCCTCCGCGTACGCGCCGTCGCCGCCGCGGCCGCCGTGCGAGGTGTTGCGGCAGTCGTTGTCGGACGCCTCGTTGAACGCACCGATCACGTCGACGTTGTTGCCGCACACGTTCACCGGAGCGTGCACCGGCACCTGGACGAGGTTTCCGGACGCCACACCGGGAGAGTCCTTGGCGACCCCCTCCGCGCGCGCGCCACCGCCGCCGTGACCGTCGTGGCCACCGTACGAGCGCTCGGCGGAGGACCGCTGCGCGGACCGGGGCCCGGACTTCTCCTCGGCCTTGTAATCGGCGTGCTCGGACCGGGGGCCGGCCTGGTGCGAGGTGTTGGCGCACAGGTTGTCGGACGCCTCATTGAGCACGGAGACCGCACCGACGGTGTTGCCGCACACGTTCACCGGCACCTCCACCGGCACCTGGACGTTGTTCCCGGAGGCCACACCGGGGGAGTCCGTGGCGGCCCCCTCCGCGTACGCGTCGGCGAAGGCGGGGGCGCCGTACAGAGAGAGAATGCCCGTCGCGGCGGCCGCCGCGAACACTCCCTTGCTCAGGGTCTGTCGCAATGTCGTTCGTCTTCCTGCTCGAAAGAAGTGGGAAAGCCGGCGGCCTCGACACGGAGATCGACGCGCGGGGCCGGCCACGGCGGAGCCGGGAGGCTGGTACGTGGACACCACGGCATGCTCACCGTCGGGGATGCCTGCGGAAGATCCCGGTGTACCGCGGACGGAGCAGCACAGCGCTTTCCTTTCTCGTGGCGTCGCAAGTCCTTCTGCTTCATCAACCCGACGCACGGGAATCGGTTGCGCAGATTCACCCGCTTGGCCCACTCGGCCCACTTGGGGCGTGCGCGACTACGACACCACGTCCTTGCGGGCGAAACCGCGGAAGGCCAGCGCGAACAGCACGAACGCGTACGTCACCGAGACCGCGGTGCCCTGGATCATGCCGGACCACTCCGGGTCCGGCTGGACGGCGTCCGCCCAGGCGAACTGCCAGTGCGCGGGCAGGAAGTTCCGCCAGTCGCCGAGGGCGGTCACCGCGTCGAGGACGTTGCCGACGATGGTCAGTCCGACGGCGCCGCCGACCGCGCCCAGCGGGGCGTCGGTGCGCGTCGACAGCCAGAACGCGAGCCCGGCGGTGACCAGCTGGGACACGAAGATGTACGCCACGACCACCACGAGCCGCTGCGCCGCCGTCGCGGGGTCCAGCGAGCCTCCGGTGGGGATCCGCAGCGGGCCCCAGCCGTAGGCGGCGGTGCCGACGGCGAGCGCGACGACCGGCAGCAGCACCATCGCGGCGAGGCTGAGTCCCAGTCCGACGACGAGCTTGGACCACAGCAGCCGCATGCGCGGCACCGGCGCGGCGAGCAGATAGCGCAACGAGGACCAGCCGGCCTCCGAGGCGACCGTGTCCCCGCAGAACAGGGCGACCGGGATGACCAGCAGGAAGCCCGCCGAGACGAACAGGTTCACGGCGGCGAAGTTGGCGCCGGAGGCGGTGGCCGTGTCCATCAGGGTGATCCGGCCCTGCCGGCCCTCCGGCTCACCACCGATCGCGAAGGCGACGACCAGAACGAACGGCAGGGCGGCGAGGATCGCGCCCATGACGAGCGTGCGGCGGCGCTTCAGCTGCCGGACCAGCTCGACCCGCAGCGGCAGCGTGCGCCCCGCGCGGTAGCCGTCGGCCACCTCCACGGGCCCGGCCGGCGCTTCGGGTCCGGTGGGCCCGGTCCGCTCGGCGAGCGTGCTCATGCGGAACCTCCGATCATCGTGAGGAAGGCGTCTTCGAGGCGGCGGTGCGGGCCCACCGACTCCACCGGCACGTCCAGCCGGACCAGTTCGGTGACCAGGCGGGCGGCGGTGCCGTCGGCGTCGAGGCGGACCAGCAGCCCGTCGTCGACGCGGACCGCCGAGGCGACGCCCGGCAGGGCGGCCACCTTCTCGACGAGCGGCTCGTCCACGGGGGACCCGGTGTCCACGAGCAGGGTGTCGCCGGAGCCGACGATCTCCCGCACCGGCCCGGCCTGGACCAGCCCGCCGCGGTCCATGACGACGAGGTGGGTGCAGGACTGCTCGACCTCCGACAGTAGATGGCTGGAGACGATCACCGTGCGGCCCGCGGCCGCGTACCGGATCATCACCTCGCGCATCTCGCGGATCTGCGGCGGGTCCAGCCCGTTGGTCGGTTCGTCCAGGATGAGCAGGTCGGGCAGGCCGAGCATGGCCTGGGCGATGGCGAGGCGCTGGCGCATGCCCTGGGAGTAGGTGCGCACCGCACGGGCGAGGGCCTCGCCGAGGCCCGCGATCTCCAGGGCCTCGTCCAGGTGGGCGTCCTCGGGCGGGCGTCCGGTGGCCCGCCAGTACAGCTCCAGGTTCTCCCGGCCGGACAGGTGCGGCAGGAAGCCCGCGCCCTCGACGAAGGCGCCGACCCGGGAGAGCACCGGGGCGCCGGGGCGGATGGCGTGACCGAAGACGCGGATCTCGCCGCCGTCGGGTGTGATCAGGCCCATCAGCATGCGCAGGGTGGTGGTCTTGCCCGCGCCGTTCGGCCCGAGCAGGCCGAGGACCTGGCCCTGCTCCACGCGGAAGGACAGGTTCCGCACGGCGTACCGCTCGGCGGAGCGGGCGTAGCGCTTGCTCAGGTCCGTGATCTGCAGGGGCACGTCCGCGAGTTCGGGGTCGGGGGGCGCGGCGGCCGTGCGGCGGCGGCCGGTGAGCACCAGGACGAGGGCGGTCACGGCTCCGGCGAGCGGCAGCCACCACACCCACGCGGGCAGCGGGGCCGCCGCGGTGGTCACCCCGGGCGCGGTGGGCACGGTGAGGTCGCTCTTGAGGGAGACGGTGTACGTCGCCGGGGCGACGGGTGAGGCGTAGCCGAGGTCGGTGGAGGCGAGGACGAGACGCAGGCGGTGGCCCTGCCGGACCTCGTGGTCGACGGTCGGGAACGTGACGGTCACGTCCTTGCCGGCCTTGGCGTCCTCGACGCGCACCGGGGCGACCAGCTGGGACGGCAGCACCTGCTGCCGTCCGTCCGGGCCGACGTCGTACACCTTCCCGAAGAGGACGGCGTCGTCGCCGGTCGACCTCACGTGCACGGTGGCCGTCGGCGATCCGGTGATCCGCAGGTCGCCGGTGACCGGGGCCGACTCGAAGCGGGCGTGCTGGCCGGGGAAGTCCAGGGAGACGCCGACGCCGAGCGAGGACAGCTGGGAGAGGCCGCCGGCGCCGCCGAGGCCGGGCAGGGCGGAGACGGCGGGCGGGTTGGCGCCGGCCGGGTTGGCGAAGCTCTGCTCGCCTCCGGTGAGGGGGAAGGACCTGCCGCCGCCGGTCAGGCCCGGGGAGCGGTCCGCGCTCGCGCCGCTCAGCACGGCCCGCCCATTGGTGGAGTCGACGCCCCCGGTGCGGGTGACGCGGAAGGCGGGGCCGGTGTCGGCGCTCGTGTCGTCCTTCAGGTACCGGTCGAACCAGGCCAGGGTGCGGGTGCGGACCCGGTCCGCCTCCGGTTCACCGCCGTCGTGCCCGCCGGCGATCCAGTCGACGGCGACCGGGGCGCCGCCCGCCCGGATCGCCTTCGCGGCGGCGTCGGCGTGGCCGAGCGGGAACAGGGAGTCGTTCTGGCCCTGCATCAGCAGCGTCGGTACGTCGATGCGGTCGGCGACGGCGGACGGGGACCGCTCCTTCAGGAGCGCGACGGCCTCGGCGTCCGGGGTGCCGGACTCGGCGACCCGCTCGTACATCCGGCACAGCGCGGGTTCGAACTTCTCGCAGCCGCCGCCGGTGTTGACGAAGACGCCCGCCCACAGCTTCTTGAACACGCCGTTCGGGAACAGCGCTTCGGCGAGGTCGAAGTAGGTGATCGCGGGGGCGAGGGCGTCCACCCGGTCGTCGTGCCCGGCGGTGAGCAGCGCGATGGCGCCGCCGTAGGAGGCGCCGGCCATGCCCAGGCGCGGGTCGCCGTCCTCGTCCAGCTGCACCTCGGGCTGCTCGGCGAGCCAGTCGATGAGCCGGGAGACGTCGGCGACCTCGCCCTTCGGGTCGTTCAGCCCGATCTTCCCGGTGGACTTACCGAAGCTGCGCGCGGACCAGGTCAGTACCGCGTACCCCTCGCGCGCGAGTTCCTCGGCCTGCTGCCGTACGTCGTCCTTGCTGCCGCCGAAGCCGTGCCCGAGCAGCACGGCGGGGCGGCGGCCGTCCGGGCCGGCGGTGAAGTACGAGGTGTCGATGCGCACCCCGTCGGCCGTACTCGCGATCCGGTCGGTCCGGCTGACCGCGGGCGCCGGGTCCTCGGAGGCGACGGCGGTCCACGTACCGGCCCCGGCGAGCACGACGACGGCGGCCGCGGCGGCCAGGGTCCGTCGAGGCCGCCGTCCACCGCCACGCCCGCCCCCGCGCAGACGGGCCCGTAGCTGGGTCACTCGGAAGTCCATGCCTGAACCCTAAAGGGGGTCGCCACACCCTCCGGCTGCCCCCAGGGGGATACCGATCCCCTCCCCCGGTCGTACGCGGGTCCCCCACATACACCGGACGCGGTACACCGGCCTGGGCTGCGTGCCGGAGCTATCGGGGTGCGGAACACCCCCGCGTCGGCGGGGAGGACACGGGGCGGCCCCGTACGGTTGACGCATGGATCGGAACACCCCGCGTCGGCGGGGAAGACGACGACGGCCCCTTCAAGACCGGCCGAGTGACTGGAACACCCCCGCGTCGGCGGGGAGGGCAAGCAGTCGCCGAACAGGTCCAGTTCCGGCGCCGGAACACCCCCGCGTCGGCGGGGAGGGCTACTCCCAGCATGGCGGGAAGCTGCACATCGACGGAACACCCCCGCGTCGGCGGGGAGGGCGCCACCGGCGTCCTCACCATCGCCACCCTCGGCGGAACACCCCCGCGTCGGCGGGGAGGGCGCCGATCCCGGACAGGACGCCGCCTCCCAGGACGTCTTCCCCGCCGACGCGGGGGTATTCCGGAGACGGGCGGGATCCCGTCGGACGCGTTCTCGTCTTCCCCGCCGACTCGGGGGTGTTCCGTGAGTCAGCGGCTACGCATCAGGCAGTCGGGTAACCGGGCCCCTTGAGGCTGCTGAGGAAGGCAGTCCAGGTGTTGACGGGGAAGCGGAGGACCGGGCCGTGCGGGGTCTTGCTGTCGCGGACGGGGACAACGGCGGGGAGGCCATGGGCAACCTCGACGCAGTTGTCTGCTCCTCCGTCGCTGTAGCTCGACTTGCACCAGTTAACGGCACCAAGATCGGTTGTACGGCTCATGATCGGAGCTCCTCCAGGACGCGCTCGATGAACATCACCGAGTCCTGTGGCGTCAACGCCACATCTCGCACCCGATCGTAGGCCAAACGGAACTTATGGATATCGTCAGGCTCTTCGAGCAGCTCGCCGGACGTGTTGCCTTCCAAGTAGGCAACAGAGGTTCCGTCAGGTTGCCACAACAGGTGGAGTGAGCCCCTGTTGAGCGGGTGAACCCCCGCGCTGAATGGCAGTACCTGGATGGTGATCGTGGGCTGGGCTGCCGAGTAGACGAGGTGGAGCAACTGGTCGTCCCAAATCTTGGGGTCGGCCACAGTGCGCCGCAGTGCCGCTTCATCGATGATCACTCGGATGACAGGTTTGGGCTTTCGGTGAAGTAACTCCTGACGCCCGATACGCGCGACGACCTGTTCTTCCAATGCCTCTTCATCCGGCTGCGCCTGCCATAGCGACAGCACAACCCTGGCATACGCCTCCGTCTGAAGCAGACCAGGAACGCCAGGGGTGTACATGTGCATCACGTTGGCCGTGGCCTCCAGCCGCATGAACGCCTTGTACTGGTCCTTGAACACCTCCATCCGCGCCAGCTTCCACAGCCGAACCAGCAGGTCCCCGGTCTCGTAGTACGTGTCCAGGTCCTCCATCACCGGTCGCTTGGAGATGCGTTCGGCGGCTTCGATCCGGTACAGGTAGCTCTTGTCGTAGTTGGTGTCCTCGGCGAGCTGGCTCAGCGACTTGCCCGCCTTCTCGCGGAGGTAGCGCAGGGTGCTGCCGAGCGCGCCCCGCGCGGAGTCCTCGTTGCTGTCGTGCTGCTCCGGCCGTACGTTCATCGGCCAACTCCCCTGTGTCCCTTGTACCGCGTCCGCTGCCTCGCGGAGCGGCAACGCGTCGGCCCTGGCCGCGCCATCTGCTCAGCGTGATGCTTCGAGTGCAACACGTGACGAACGACCGGAGCAGGTGAATGACGGACAAGGAACTCGAAGCGGTGATGGACGGAATTCAGCAGGCGGAGGCCGTGCGGGAGGAATTGGGAGCGGCACTGGCCGACGTCGGGATCGTACTGCCCTCGCTGGCGCTGGACGTTCCCACGGTCGCGGCATGCCATGCCGTCCCGCTCATCGACCTCGGGCGCTGCAACCTGGAGACTGCTCGCAGGCTCGCGGCCGTTCTGCGGGCAGCCGGAACGGCGCGGTGAGCGGGGGGAGGGAGCCGCTCACGGCTGACGAGCGGCGCCTGATGCTGCGGTTACTGGCCTGCCTGAGGAACGGCCTGGTGTGCGCGGCCGAGGAAGGCCGGGACGAGTCGCCGCCGGAGTCCGCGCCGCAGGGAGGCGGGCGACCGCTGAGCGAGCGGCTCCGGGAACTCAACCACTGGAGTGGCCACCGGGACGGGCTGCGGTGACCGGACGGCAGTCGGACGTGGACTGGCTCGCACCGCCTCGGGGAACGGAAAGCCTCCCGCGCGGCAGCCTGGTGGAAGACTCGGGATCCGGACGCGTGGGGATCCTCCAGGACGTCACGGCGTACGTGCCTCCCTGGCGGGGGGACCAGCGCCCGCGTCCGACCGCGTTCGTACGTCCCGTCGGTGGGGGCCGGGAGTGGACCGCGCCCCCGGAGCGACTGCGCCCGGTCGGCCGGGACCGTGGGGGTGAGCACGGTCCCGGCCGGCCGGGATGACGGTCCGCGCCGTCAGTGGTTGCGGGGGAAGCCCAGGTCGATGCCGGTCGGGGCGTCGGAGGGGTCGGGCCAGCGGGTGGTGACGACCTTGCCGCGGGTGTAGAAGTGCGTGCCGTCGTTGCCGTAGATGTGGTGGTCGCCGAAGAGGGAGTCCTTCCAGCCGCCGAAGGAGTGGTAGCCGACGGGGACCGGGATCGGGACGTTCACGCCGACCATGCCGGCCTCGACCTCCAGCTGGAAGCGGCGGGCGGCGCCGCCGTCCCGGGTGAAGATCGCGGTGCCGTTGCCGTACGGCGAGGCGTTGATCAGGTCCAGGGCCTCCTCGTACGTCTCGGCGCGCAGCACGCACAGCACCGGGCCGAAGATCTCGTCCTGGTAGGCCTTCGCGGACGTGGGCACCTTGTCCAGCAGGGAGATGCCGATCCAGTGGCCGTTCTCGTGGCCCTCGACGGTGTGGCCGGTGCCGTCCAGGACGACCTCGGCGCCCTCGCCCGCCGCGTTCGCCACGTAGGAGGCGACCTTGTCGCGGTGGGCCTTGGTGATCAGCGGGCCCATCTCGGAGGCCGGGTCGTTGCCGGGACCGATCTTGATCTTCTCGGCGCGCTCGCGGATCTTCTCCACCAGGGTGTCGCCGATCGCGCCGACGGCGACGACCGCGGAGATCGCCATGCAGCGCTCCCCCGCCGAGCCGTAGGCGGCGGAGACGGCGGCGTCGGCCGCCGCGTCCAGGTCGGCGTCGGGCAGCACCAGCATGTGGTTCTTGGCGCCGCCCAGGGCCTGGACGCGCTTGCCGTTCGCCGAGGCGGTGGTGTGGATGTAGCGGGCGATCGGCGTGGAGCCGACGAAGGAGACGGCCTGGACGTCGGGATGGGCGAGGAGCCGGTCGACGGCGAGCTTGTCGCCGTGGACGACGTTGAAGACGCCGTCCGGCAGCCCGGCCTCCGACAGCAGTTCGGCGAGGCGGACGGCGGCCGACGGGTCCTTCTCCGACGGCTTCAGCACGAAGGTGTTGCCGCAGGCGATGGCCAGCGGGAACATCCACAGCGGCACCATCGCCGGGAAGTTGAACGGGGTGATGCCCGCCACGACGCCCAGCGGCTGACGGATCGAGGCGACGTCGACCCGGCTGGCGACCTGCGTGGACAGCTCGCCCTTGAGCTGCACGCTGATCCCGCAGGCCAGGTCGACGATCTCCAGCCCGCGCGCCACCTCGCCAAGCGCGTCGGAGTGCACCTTGCCGTGCTCGGCGGTGATCAGCTCGGCGATCTCGTCGCGGTGCGCGTCCAGCAGCGCCCGGAACGCGAAGAGGACGGAGGTCCGCTGGGCCAGGGAGGACTGACCCCAGGTCAGGTACGCCTCCTTGGCGGCGGCGACCGCGGCGTCCACCTCCTCCACGGAGGCGAACGCGACCTTCGTGGTGACCTCGCCGGTCGCCGGGTCGGTCACCGGCCCGTACGCGCCCGACGTGCCTTCGGCGGTCTTGCCGCCGATCCAGTGGTTGACGATCTTCGTCATCTGATTCCTCCATGGATACTCCGCCGTTCACGGCGGAGTGGGGGTACCTCCCGCTTGCGGGGGAGAAACGGGCTCCTGCGGAGCAGGATGGCGGGCTGCGGCCCGCCATCAGGGCGAACCGCAGCGCTCTGACCCGCAGGTTTGGTCACTGCGTGTGGTCGCACTAGCGTGTGTGCGTGACGATGAAGCAGGTGAAGCGGGCGTTCAAGTACCGCTTCTACCCGACTGTTGCGCAGGCGACCGAACTGTCGCGCACGTTCGGGTGTGTGCGGAAGGTCTACAACCTGGCCCTCGCCGCCCGCACCGAGGCGTGGGCGCGCGGGGAGCGGGTCAGCTACAACGCCACCTCGACGCTGCTGACAGCATGGAAGAAGACCGAGGAACTGGCGTTCCTGAACGAGGTGTCCTGCGTGCCGTTGCAGCAGACGCTGCGCCACTTGCAGACCGCGTTCACACACTTTTTCGGCAAGCGGTCCAAGTACCCGCGCTTCAAGTCGAGGAAGAAGTCGCGGAGGTCCGCCGAGTACACCGCCAGCGGTTTCCGCTTCCGGGACGGCAGACTGACCCTGGCGAAGATGGCCGAGCCGTTGGACATCGTTTGGTCGCGTCCGCTGCCCGAGGGGACCACCCCGTCCACGGTGACCGTCTCGCAGGACGCCGCGGGACGCTGGTTCGTCTCCCTGCTGTGCGACGCCCCGACCCTCCGGCCGCTCCCGGCCACGGACACCGCGGTCGGTGTGGACGTCGGCCTGGAACACCTGCTGACCCTGTCGACCGGGGAGAAGATCGCCAACCCCCGGCACGAGCGCAAGGACCGTACCCGCCTGGCGAAGGCGCAGCGGAACCTGGCGAAGAAGGCCAAAGGCGACGGTGCGAACCGGGCCAAGGCCCGGCGCAGGGTCGCGAAGATCCATGCCCGGATCGCCGACCGGCGCCGGGACCGTCTGCACAAGGTGACCACTCGGCTCGTTCGTGAGAACCAAACGATCGTGATCGAGGACCTGGCCGTGCACAACATGGTCAAGAACCGAAACCTCGCCCGTGCCATCAGTGACGCGGCGTGGTCGGAGTTGCGGAGCATGCTGGAGTACAAGGCCACCTGGTACGGGCGGAAAGTGATCGTGGTCGACCGCTTCCTCCCCTCGTCCAGGCTGTGCTCCCACTGCGGTGCGCTCGCCGGGAGCATGCCGCTGCACGTCCGTACCTGGACCTGCGGGGGCTGCGGTACAACGCACGACCGGGACGGGAACGCGGCGAAGAACGTTCTGGCCGCCGGGCTGGCGGTGTCGGTCTGTGGAGCTGATGTCAGACCTCAACGGAGACCTCCGGGCGGGCAGTCGGCGACGAAGCAGAAAGCCCCACGGCACGAGCCGTAGGAATCTCCCTCGTTCACGATGGAGAGAAAGTCAAGACCGAGTACTCCTTCACAGAGGGCGGCGCCGGTTCTTCACGTGCCTCGGGTTACGTGCCTTGGTTTCATCCCACCAGGATCGGGCGCGGGGCGCGCCCGACACTCTGTCGGGCGTTGCGGTCCCCCCGTAGACACTTGGGTCGGGGTGAGCCGCGGTGGTGGGGCGGGGACCTCCGGCGCGGGGCCGTAGCGGGCGGGGAGTCATCGCACGCACTTCGCTCCTGCCAAAGCAAAGCGGCCTCCCGCGCCGGAGGCGATCGGTGCCGGGGCCGGCCGTCAGCGGTGCCCCGGGGTACGGCCGGAACCCACGCGGCCGGGGTGCGCGTCGGTCATCGCACGGCCCCCTCGGTGACCGCCGCCTCGATCTCGTCCTCGGTGGGCATCGCGGACGAGCACTCGAGCCGGGAGGCGACGATGGCTCCGGCGGCGTTGGCGTACCGCATGGTCCGCTCCAGGCTCCAGCCGGCGAGCAGGCCGTGGCAGAGGGAGCCGCCGAAGGCGTCGCCGGCGCCGAGGCCGTTGAGGACGTTCACCGGGAGCGGCGGGACCTCGGCGCTCTCCCCCGTGGCGCTGACCGCGAGGACGCCCTTCGGTCCCTGCTTGACCACGGCGAGTTCGACGCCGGCGGCCAGCAGCGCGCGGGCGGCGGCGTGGGGTTCGCGGACGCCGGTGGCGACCTCCACCTCGTCCAGGTTGCCCACGGCGACGGTGGTGTGGCGCAGGGCCTCCCGGTAGAAGGGGCGGGCCTGGTCGGGGTCGTGCCAGAACATCGGGCGCCAGTCGAGGTCGAAGACGGTGGTGCCGGCCTTGGCCCGGTGGGCGAGTGCGCCGAGGGTCGCGGTGCGGCTGGGCTCCTCGCTCAGTCCGGTGCCGGTGACCCAGAAGACGCGCGCGTCACGGATGGCGTCCAGATCGAGTTCGTGGGCGTCGATCTCCAGGTCGGGGGCCTTGGGCCGGCGGTAGAAGTACAGCGGGAAGTCGTCCGGCGGGAACACCTCGCAGAAGGTGACCGGGGTGGGCAGCCCGGGGACCGCGGTGACCCAGCGGTCGTCCACGCCGAAGTCGCGCAGCTCCTGGTGGAGGTAGGTGCCGAAGGGGTCGTCGCCGGTGCGGCTGATCACCGCCGTGTGCCGCCCGAGGCGGGCGGCGGCGACCGCGACGTTCGTCGCCGAGCCGCCGAGGAACTTGCCGAAGGAGGTGACCTGCGGAAGCGGGACACCGGTCTGGAGCGGGTAGAGGTCCACTCCGATACGGCCCATGGTGATCAGGTCGTACGCCATCGCGATCGCGTTCCCTTCGTGCCGTGTCGCGGTGTCCGGTGGTCCCGGGTCGTCCTGGTACGGCTCTCCCCCGGTTTCTAGCCGTGGAGCGAAGCCCTGTCAATACTTTGTCCAGACATACGGACCAGATCTCGACAGGGCCTCCCCGAACCCGGCCGGTTCGACCGGGGATGCCCCGAACGGGTCAACCCGCCCCGCCGACGGACCGGCGAGGATCTTTGCGTCACTTGTGTCACAAACACCTCGCCCCCGTCACAGATGTCCCGCGCAGGCGGCTCTTCCGTCACGCCCCGCGCACAACCGCTGACCCGCTCCGTAACGCGTCGTTGACCGGGCAGAACGCTGGGTGATCGCCAGCGCAGCACCCGGTTCCCCCTGACGGCCGCCCCTTGGCCGCCTCCGTGGTGCTCGTGGGGAGGAACGACGCATGACCGACCGACGTCTGTGGTCGTACAAGGACATCGCGGCGCACATCAAGGTGCAGCCGGACACCGTACGCTCCTACCGCAAGCACGGTCTGCTGCCCCCGCCCGACCACGTGGAGAGCGGCAAACCGTACTGGTACGCGGACACGGTGCGCCGCTGGGTGGCGGCCCGGCCCGGCAACCGGAGCCGCAGGGACTAGCCGATCCGCACGGCACCGCCCACCTCCGGCCCCGGCCGGGCGTGGGCGGTGCTCAGTTCCAGGGCTCGATGACCGTCACGCCCGCGCCCGGTGCCGTGCCCATCGCCGCCAGGGCCGACGGGACCGCGTCCAGGCCGATGGTGCGCGTCACCAGCAGGTCGGGGCGCAGGACGCCCGCCCGGACCAGCTCCAGCATCGGGGGGTAGGTGTGCGCGGCCATGCCGTGGCTGCCGAGGAGTTCGAGCTCCAGGGCGACGGCACGGGCCATCGGCACCGGGGTCGTGCCCGTCGGTGAAGGCAGCAGGCCGACCTGGACGTGGCGGCCCCGGCGGCGCAGGCCGTTCACGGAGGCGGCGCAGGTGGCGGGCGAGCCCAGGGCGTCCAGGGAGAGGTGGACGCCGCCGCCGGTGAGATCGCGGACCGCGGCCGCGGTGTCCTCGACCTCGGACCCGTCCACGCACTGAGCCGCGCCGAACTTCCGTGCCAGGTCCAGGGCCCGGGGGGACACGTCCACGGCGACGACCCGGGCGCCCGAGGCCGCCGCGATCATCACGGCCGACAGGCCCACCCCGCCGCAGCCGTGCACCGCGACGGACTCCCCCGCCGCCACCCGGCCCTGCTGCACCACCGCCCGGTAGGCCGTGGCGAAGCGGCAGCCCAGGGAGGCGGCCGTCGCGAAGGACATGCCCTCGGGGACGTCGACCAGGTTCACGTCGGCGTGGTCCAGGGCCACGTACTGGGCGAACGAGCCCCAGTGGGTGAAGCCGGGCTGGGTCTGCCGCTCGCACACCTGCTGGTCCCCCGCCGCGCAGGCCGGGCAGTTCCCGCAGGCGCAGACGAAGGGGACGGTGACCCGGTCGCCGACCCGCCGGCCGGTGACCCGCGCGCCGACCGCCTCGACGACACCGGCGAGTTCGTGGCCGGGCACGTGCGGCAGTGTGATGTCCGGGTCGTGGCCCTGCCAGCCGTGCCAGTCGCTGCGGCACAGGCCGGTGGCCTCGACCCGCACCACGACCCCGTGCTCCGCGGGCTCCGGGTCCGCGACCTCCCGCACCTCGGCCGGTTCCCCGTACCGCTCGAACACCACCGCCCGCATGACGGCCCGCCTTCCGTCCGCGCCGGCGGCGCGGGGACCGGCGTGGAGTGCCGTACGCGCACCCCGGCGCCTCCCCCGCCCCTTCCCGGCGATCACCGTTTGCGGCGGAACGCTATCCGCGAACCTCCGCCCTGTCGCGGGCGGCTCCTTGATCCGGGAGCCCCGACGGTCCTGGATTCATACCCCCTAGGGGTATAAACTGAAAAACGTGGCCCCTGCGGGCCCCTCCACCTCACACGTCTCGACGAGGGAGCAACGACATGACCGCCCAGACCGACACCCAGGGTTCCGTCACCGCCACCTACAAGGTGAGCGGCATGAGCTGCGGCCACTGCGAGGGCGCCGTCTCCGGCGAGATCTCCGGGCTCCCCGGGGTCTCCTCGGTGAAGGCCGTCGCCGCCACCGGCGCGGTCACCGTCGTCTCCGCGGCCCCGCTCGACGAGGAGGCCGTCCGCGCCGCCGTCGACGAGGCCGGCTTCGAACTGGTCGGCAAGGCCTGAGGGCACGGTGCCCCGGCCGGCCTTCGCCGCACCGGCCGACCCGCCGCCGGAGGGCGTTTCATTGAGATCTCGACCTGATGAACCCCTGGAGTCCGGTACGACCTTTCACATAAGCTCTTCACAAGGCGTACGCATCGCCCTTACGCCTGGGCCCCATTGGCGATACCGGGGCCCTTGCGCGCGTAACGGACATATGCAAGAGACGCAGATCACAGTGAAGTGAACGTAACCATCGAAGGGGTTCGAAGGTCTAAGTTGGCGATGTCAGGAAGCGTCTTGGGGGGCGCGACCTGGCATCTGGGGATGTCTTTGGGGGACTTTCCCAGACTGCGTTGCCGGGGCACGTACATCGGAGAGCTTTGAGCGGCCCTCCCGACCGTGCGCTGTCCCGGCAGACCGCATGGGGGCAGTGAGTTCTGTTCTGCTCATTGTGCTCACACAGCGATTCAGGCGCTGTTCTTCACAGACGCCCGGCCGGATCCCGTGGGGGGAATCCGCACCGGGACATGGGAAGGCGCCCTGCCGTCGGCCCGTGGGGGGACCGGCGCGGGGCGCCTTCTCGCTTTCCCGAGGCCCGGTTCCGGCCCGGGCGGCCGACGAAAACACCGGACGGCACGCCCCTGAGGGCGTGCCGTCCGGTGTCCGTGCGGGCGACCGGGGTCGGTCAGCGCTGCTCGACCGGGATGAAGTCCCGCTCCACCACGCCCGTGTAGATCTGGCGCGGGCGGCCGATGCGGGAGCCCGGCTCCTTGATCATCTCGTGCCACTGGGCGATCCAGCCCGGAAGGCGGCCGAGGGCGAACAGGACCGTGAACATCTCGGTCGGGAAGCCCATGGCCCGGTAGATCAGACCGGTGTAGAAGTCGACGTTCGGGTAGAGGCTGCGCGAGACGAAGTAGTCGTCGGAGAGCGCGTGCTCCTCCAGCTTCAGCGCGATGTCCAGCAGTTCGTCGGACTTGCCGAGGGCGGACAGCACCTCGTGCGCGGCGGCCTTGATGATCTTGGCGCGGGGGTCGAAGTTCTTGTAGACCCGGTGGCCGAAGCCCATCAGGCGGACGCCGTCCTCCTTGTTCTTCACCTTGCGGATGAAGGAGTCGACGTCGCCGCCGGCGGCCTGGATGCCCTCGAGCATCTCCAGGACCGACTGGTTGGCGCCACCGTGCAGCGGCCCCCACAGGGCGGAGATGCCGGCGGAGATCGAGGCGAACATGTTCGCCTGCGAGGAACCGACCAGGCGCACCGTGGAGGTCGAGCAGTTCTGCTCGTGGTCCGCGTGCAGGATGAGCAGCTTGTCCAGGGCGGAGACGACGACCGGGTCGAGCTCGTACTCCTGGGCCGGGACCGAGAAGGTCATGCGCAGGAAGTTCTCGACGTAACCGAGGTCGTTGCGCGGGAAGACGAACGGGTGGCCGATCGACTTCTTGTACGCGTAGGCCGCGATGGTCGGAAGCTTGGCGAGCAGCCGGGTGGTGGAGAGGTTGCGCTGGCGCTCGTCGAACGGGTTGTGGCTGTCCTGGTAGAACGTGGACAGCGCCGAGACGACCGACGACAGCATGGCCATCGGGTGGGCGTCGCGCGGAAAGCCCTTGTAGAAGTTCTTGACATCCTCGTGCAGCAGGGTGTGCTGCGTGATGTTGTTCCTGAACGTGCTGAGTTCGTCGACGGTCGGCAGCTCACCGTTGATCAGCAGGTAGGCGACCTCCAGGAAGGAGGAGCGCTCGGCCAACTGCTCGATCGGGTATCCGCGGTAACGGAGGATGCCCCCCTCACCGTCCAGGTACGTGATCGCGGATTTGTATGCGGCGGTGTTGCCGTAGCCGCTGTCCAGCGTCACCAGTCCGGTCTGGGCGCGGAGCTTCCCGATGTCGAATCCCTTGTCGCCGACGCTGCTGTCGACCACCGGGTAGGTGTACTCGCCGTCGCCGTACCGCAGTACTACAGAGTTGTCGCTCACGTCTTCCCTCACCGACGTAGTGCCTCATCTTCGAGGTGCCCTGACTGTCTCTACCATCCCCCACTTGGCTCAGGAGAGTGCACTCGGGGTCGACCATCGGGCCTATTGGCGGCACTGAGTGCCGCCAGCTTTCCCATCCTGCCCGTTGTGTTCAACTTCCGGAAGCCCTTGTGACCTTTACGACTCATTTGATCGATCATTTTCCTTCCGGGAACGGGGCGAAGGGCCGCAACAACGGCGGATCAGGCGCCCGCGAGCCGGAAGTCGAGGGCCGTACAGCGCCTGCCCGCCGACACCGTGCGGACCGCCTGTCCGATCGCCCTGCGGGAGCCGACGAGGACGACCAGCCGCTTGGCCCGGGTGACCGCCGTGTAGAGCAGGTTGCGCTGGAGCATCATCCAGGCGCCGGTGGTCACCGGGATGACGACGGCCGGGTACTCGCTGCCCTGGGAGCGGTGGATGGTCACCGCGTAGGCGTGTGCCAGTTCGTCCAGTTCGTCGAACTCGTACGGCACCTCCTCGTCCTCGTCCGTCAGGACCGTCAGCCGCTGGTCGACCGGGTCGAGCGAGGTGACCACGCCGACGGTGCCGTTGAAGACCCCGTTCGCGCCCTTCTCGTAATTGTTGCGGATCTGGGTGACCTTGTCGCCGACACGGAAGACCCGGCCGCCGAACCGCTTCTCGGGCAGGTCCGGGCGGCCCGGGGTGACGGCCTGCTGGAGCAGTCCGTTCAGCGTGCCGGCGCCGGCCGGGCCCCGGTGCATGGGGGCCAGGACCTGCACGTCCCGGCGCGGATCGAGACCGAACCTCGCCGGGATGCGCCGGGCCGCCACGTCCACGGTGAGCCGGCCGGCCTCCTCCGTGTCGTCCTCGACGAACAGGAAGAAGTCCTTCATGCCGTCGGTGACCGGGTGCTGCCCGGCGTTGATCCGGTGCGCGTTGGTCACCACGCCCGACTGCTGGGCCTGGCGGAACACGCGGGTGAGGCGGACGGCGGGGACCGGGCTGCCGTCCGCCAGCAGGTCGCGGAGCACCTCGCCCGCGCCGACGCTGGGGAGCTGGTCGACGTCACCGACGAAGAGCAGGTGGGCGCCGGGGGCCACGGCCTTGACCAGCTTGTTGGCCAGCAGCAGGTCGAGCATGGACGCCTCGTCGACCACCACCAGGTCGGCGTCCAGCGGCCGGTCCCGGTCGTAGGCCGCGTCGCCGCCGGGCTTGAGCTCCAGCAGGCGGTGGACGGTGGAGGCCTCGGCGCCGGTCAGCTCGGCCAGGCGCTTGGCGGCGCGGCCGGTCGGCGCCGCGAGCACCACCTTGGCCTTCCTGGCGCGGGCCAGCTCCACGATGGAGCGGACGGTGAACGACTTGCCGCAGCCGGGACCGCCGGTGAGGACCGCGACCTTCTCGGTGAGCGCCAGCTTCACGGCGGCCTCCTGCTCGGGAGCCAGGTCGGCCCCCGTACGCCCCTTGAGCCAGCCGAGGGCCTTCGCCCAGTCCACGTCCCGGAAGCCCGGCATCCGGTCCTCGCCGGTGCGCAGCAGCCGCAGCAGCTGGGCGGAGAGGGACAGCTCGGCGCGGTGGAAGGGGACGAGGTAGACGGCGGTGACCGGGTCGCCGCCCTGCGGGTCGGGCACCTTCTCCCGTACGACTCCGGGGTCCTCGCCCTCCTGGGGCTCCGCGGCCAGTTCGGCGAGGCACTCGATGACGAGCCCGGTGTCCACCTGGAGCAGCTTCACCGCGTCGGCGATCAGCTTCTCCTCGGGGAGGTAGCAGTGCCCCTGGTCGGTGGCCTGCGACAGGGCGTACTGCAGGCCGGCCTTGACCCGGTCCGGGCTGTCGTGCGGGATGCCGACGGACTGGGCGATCCGGTCGGCGGTGAGGAAGCCGATGCCCCAGACGTCGGACGCCAGCCGGTACGGCTGGTTCTTCACGACGGAGATCGAGGCGTCGCCGTACTTCTTGTAGATCCGCACGGCGATGGAGGTGGAGACCTCGACGGTCTGGAGGAAGAGCATGACCTCCTTGATCGCCTTCTGCTCCTCCCAGGCGTCGGCGATCTTCTTGGTCCGCTTGGGGCCGAGACCGGGCACCTCGATCAGCCGCTTGGGCTCCTCCTCGATGACGGTCAGGGTGTCCAGCCCGAAGTGCTGGGTGATGCGGTCGGCGAAGACCGGCCCGATGCCCTTGACCAGCCCCGAGCCGAGATAGCGGCGGATGCCCTGGACGGTGGCCGGGAGCAGCGTCGTGTAGTTCTCCACGTGGAACTGCTTGCCGTACTGCGGATGGGACCCCCAGCGCCCCTCCATCCGCAGCGACTCGCCCACCTGGGCACCGAGCAGCGCCCCGACGACGGTGAGCAGGTCGCCGGCGCCCCGGCCGGTGTCGACCCGGGCGACCGTGTAGCCGTTCTCCTCGTTGGCGTACGTGATGCGCTCCAGCACGCCTTCGAGGGTGGCGAGGCGCCGTTCCCCGGGGGCCGCTGCGGACTGAGTGGACATGCTCCGACGGTACCGGTGGGGTGTGACAGGGTGCCGGGCCGTCCGGGCTTCAGCGCCGGGAATCCGCTGGGAGCGCTTGGACGGAGGGGGCGAAGGCTCCCTGGCGGAACGGGCGGGCGGCGCGGGCCAGGCCCTGTTCCCTCACGCGGTTGAGCCGGATTCGTGCGGCGGCAGGAGGCCCGCCTCGGACAGGCGCTGCCACGCCGTGCGCACATGCGCCCGTGTGAACAGGCGCTGCTTGCGCTCGCTCCACCCGCCGATGCACGCCGCGACGGCGTCAGGGCTCGGCGGCGGCGTGACCAGCTCTTCCGCAGCGAACAGAACGGTGCTCAGGAGTTCCATGCCGAAGGCGTCTTCGAAACCAGCCGTCAGCATATGGAACTTTTCCGCGATCCCCTCGAACTCCGGGTACTGCTCAAGAAGCCGCTCGGCTTCGTCCACGGAGCCCTTGTCGAGTTCCAGGATTGCCTGAGCTCCGCTGGTGCCGTCTCCATACCCCGTGATGAAGTGTCCCTCCATCGCCGAGACCGCTCTGTCCAGGGGGTGCGAGTACGGACCGTAGATCCCCTTTTCGAAACGAAGACCCAGCGGCAGTTGCAATTTCTGCAGAAAATACGCGACCTTGTGCGCTTCGAGCAGGGAAACACGAGGCTCAAAAGCAAGTCCACGCGAGATTCCACTACGGATGTAGCGGTCGAGCGCAGCAAGGAAAGCGGCACGCTCGCGGTTCATGGAGGGCGCTTCGGTGGCGTTCGGCATGGAGGTCGCATTCGGCGCACCCGCTGGCTCCCACACCCGGACCTCGACCCCCGGGATGGTGCCCAGCGCCTGGCGAATCATGGGCTCGACCTCGCGCCAGGAGAGGCCGCCATTTCCGCACCCGAGCGGAGGAACCGCGATTGATCTGATTCCCCTCTCGACGATCTCGTCACGCAACGCGACAAGCCCCGAGGCGATGTCTTCAATTCGGGACGGCTCGCGCCAGTGACGCTTCGTCGGGAAATTGATGATAAATCTAGGGCCTGCCATCTGCCCGACCTCATGCACGTGCATTCGGCCGACCGTCACATCCCCGCGGTCACAGGACGCCTTGTAGTCCTTGAAATTCTCCGGATAGGCCCGCTTGAACTGCAAGGCGATGCCCTTGCCCATGACGCCCACGGTGTTGACCGTGTTAACAAGGGCATCGACATCCGCCAGAAGCAGGTTGCCGGTGCCGCGCGTGATCATTGTCATCCTTCCCTTGGAGGGTCCGATCGCTTCCGCCAACTCAGTAGTACCACTCACGTCTGACACTCACCGGGAGTTCGGCCCCCGCCTCCCTGAGCAGGTGACACGCCTGTTGGGCGTGATCATGATCGTAGGTCCCGACCTCATGCAGAGCGGTGACGGGGAGATGTTCGAGAACCAGAAGTTCAGCCATGCGCCGTCTCATCCGGTCACCGTCATCAGCCGTGTTTGCCCAGTACCGAGCTGCCATGATCCCCCAGTCGACGACCGTGGGCATCTCACCCAGCGTCGTGAAGTGCTGAGTGATCTCGTTTGCGCAGTTGCCGTCACTGAAGACGAAAGGCCTTCCGGACTCCACAACCGCACCTACGGACGTGACGAGGTAGACGAGTGGAGTCTGCCCCTCCCGGTACGTCGGCACGCCACCCCGGCTGATCACATACAGCATGGGCGATCGCGGGGCGAAGTAGAACGGAACATAGTCAGCCGGACAACCGTACGGAGGGACGGTGATCCGTCGGGTGCGCCGTTCGGCCTTGACCTCCCTGTCTCCGCACTCCAGTAACACCCCTCCCCTGTCTTGCATGACGGCGTCCGACACCAAACTGCTTCTCGGTAAGGATGTCGCGCAGGTTGCGTACGTGCGTGAAGTGGAAGAGTCGCCGTTCCCCAACATTCGTCACAAAAGCCGAGTAGACCACACTCATGCACCCCAAGGACAGCAGTCACATCATCAACTGGCCTCCTTCGGCTAGCGATTGAGCGATGACAGCCGAGTCTTATGGCGACGCCGACACGGGGAACTGCCCAAGGGACCCGGTGACGGTACCGGTGGGCCGTGGCAACCGGGGCCTGCCCGGGAGGCCGCAATCGGTAGGCTCTCGCGGACGAACTCGAGCAGATGGCGGAGCGGCACGTGATGCGAGACCTCTACAACGTCCGGGTGCGGCCCACCGAGGCCGCCGTCGCACCGCTGACCGACGAGGAGGAGCAGCGCTTCCGGGCCGTGCTCTTCAGCGAACTCGGGAACGAGATCGCCGACCACGGCTATGCGCGTTTCCCGGCGCACACGCCCGAGGACCGCCGCCGGCTGGTCGACGTCGCCCACCGCCTCACCGCGTACTGGGGACAGCAGGTGTTCGCCGAGGCCGAGGACCTCACCCGCCTGCGGCTCCACTTGGCCGGACACGAGGCACGGCCGCAGGCATTGCCGACCTCTTGAGGGCTTTGAGGAAGGGGATGAAGGCGGGGGCGGGGAAGAGGAGAGTGGCCCTGTCGGGGATCTTCGAGTCGCGTATGGCTATGCAAGTAGGACTGTGCGCGATCTCCACGCACGAGTCGCCGTCGCCCGGACCGGAGTAGGACGACTTCCGCCAGTTGTCTGGGGTGCCCATGAAGCGCCTCACAGCTCCTTCGCCAGCCTGTGGATGAAATCGCGCGACCGCTCGGTGGAGAGCGACACGCCCTCCACCCTATGAAAGAGCGTTCGAAAAGCGGCGAGCTGGGCTTCCGAGTCGATGAAGGCCGCACCGTGCGGGCCGTCGCGTACCACGGTGTCCAGCTTGGACACGGCACCTCCCGCGTACGTCATGGCGCTCGCGGCGCCGGCGAAGCCTTCCAGGCCGAAGGGGATGACGCGGACGGTGACATGCCCCCACTCGGAGAACTCCAGAAGCCGAGCCAACTGGGTCCGTGATGTGGCCCGGTCGCCCACCATGATGCGCAACGCGGCCTCGTGGACGACCGCTTCGTACGGCGTCGGAGCAGACCCTTCAAGGACGGCCTTGCGCTGCATCCGGTGCCGGACGCGCGCCTCGAGTTCCTCCTGCGGGAGTTCGGGAATCCGGTAGGCGAAGACAGCGCGGGCGTAGTCCTCCGTCTGGAACGGGCCAGGGATGTACAGGAACTGGACCTCGCGCAGGAACGCGGCATGGTTCTCCAGTTCGGCCAGGTCCAGGAAGGACGTGGGCAGCAGGCCCCGATACTCCTCCCACCAGCCGCGCGTCCGGTCGGTGGCCATGGCGATCAGAGATGCGATGAACTCCTCATCCGTGCAGGCGTAGTGGGACAGGAAGCGGCGCAGCCTTTCTTCGCTCACACCTGTGAGCCCGGATTCGACGTGGCTGATCTGGACCCGATTCACCCCGAGCAGCGCCGCCGCCTCGATCGCGGTGAACCCGGCAGCCTCGCGAAGCCTGCGCAACTCCGCCCCCAGGCGCAACTGGCGTGCGGTTGGTTCGCGCCTGAGGACCATCAATCGCTCCTTGGTTCAACCCGATCGCCAGGACAGCTCGTTCGAGGGCAGATTATCGCGATCAGCTTGCCCTGGATTACATGTAAGCCCTACCGTCAGTGACGCGACGCACACCGTGCGGCACCGGGACCCCGGAAGCGCACCGCTCCGCCCTGCCACGACGGCCGCGGCAATGACACCGATCCCGCCCCCGAACCTCTCCCTCACCGAACGGAGTTGACGCATGCCCCAAAGCGAGAACGAGCCGTGGGAGTACTCCCTCCACATCCCCAACGACCTCCGCGCCGTCACCATCAGCCGCCGCACCCTGCGTCTGATCCTGACCATGCACGGGCTGATCGGCCTCGTCGATGTCGCCGAGTTGCTGGCGACCGAGCTGGTCGCCAACGCCGTGACGCACACCCAGGGTCCCGCCGCCCTCCGGGTCCGCTGGGCACCGCCGGGCACGCTCCGGATCGGGGCATGGGACGCGGACCCGGAACCACCGGAACCGCCGACCCTCTTCGAGCAGGCCGGCGAGCTGGAGACGGGTCGGGGGCTGGCCATGGTGCGGGCCTGCGCCGACGTGTGGGGGTGGCACCCACTGTCCAGACACGGCAACCGGGGCAAGTTCATCTGGTGCGAGCCGGCTCTCACTCGCCCCGTCGCCCCACAGCCCCCGACCCCTCTGACGGCCCCGCAGACTCGCTGACACTTCCCGGCCACCTGCTGGATCTGCGCTCACTTCTCTGCACTTCACTCAGACAAGTGACGAATCAGTACTCCAGCGGTAGATCGTGGTCTTGCTGGTGGGCGTCCGGTGACAGCGAGGATTGATCGCCCAGCTCAGGTCCGATGCGACGGGACTTCGGCGGCCGGCGCATGATGCCCGGCATGGAGAGCATGGTCGAGAAGATCAAGGTCTGGTTCCGGTTCGTTCCTCGCGAGGGGTGGTTCCCGCAGGACACCGAGGGTCTATGGGCTACGAGGCTCAGCGCTGACACGGCTCGCGTGCAGAACGTCCCCTTTCTTCAGAACGGGGTGGCTGAGGGGGACGTCGTGCGGTTCCAGACCGACTCGGAAGGGCTTCGCTGGGCCGTGGGGCGGGTCAGCTCCTCCGGCAACTGCACGATTCGCGTTGTGCCTGTTCCTTCCGGGCCGCTGGGGCGCAGCCCTCAGGCAGTTCATCAGCACCTTTCGAGATTCGGGCTCGGTGGCGAGGTCTTCCGTGAAGACTTCCCGATGGTGGCCTTCAACGCACCGGCCGGTGGCGACTTCCACGGGATCAAGGCGCTCCTGACCCGAGGGCAAGAGGATGGGTGGTGGCACTACGAAGTCGGCTGTGCCACCGATGAGTGGTGGAACGCCTGATCTTCGCGCGCTCCGAGAAGGCCGTCCTTCGGGACAGCCGACCTTCGGACAGCGGGCGTGTGTCCGTCGTCCCGTCCTGACCGTGCAGGTCTCCGAACGCCCGCGGCTCGTCGGGATCCGCGACACCCTCCTCGCACGCATCCTGGAAGCCGAAGGCGAGGGGTGGCTCGGCGATATCGAAGGACTGCAGAGCGGCCTGACCCACGCCGAGGGGAAGCTCGCTCAACTCGACGCGCGGATCTCCCGGCAGCAGGAGTCTGTCGACCTGGGAATTCCCACCTTCCGGGAGGTCGTTGCTCGCACTGCTGCGGTCGCCGCACCGCCGGAGCCTTCGTGACCTGGACCGTTGCCGCCTCCGGCGATGGCCAGAGGACGCCGGCACCGATCGGAACAGTGCGGAAGCGGCATGACCGGGCCGGTGACAACGCGTGCACCAGGCTGCGGAGCCTTCTTCGACCGGGAGGGTCGCCTGTCACCGCAGTTGGCTGAATGCCTGGTCGGCGTCGGCTACGGCCTCGGGGTGGACGTCGTGGGCGGTGCGACCGTCGGCGATCTTCTGCCAGTTGGTCCGGGCGAGCACCCGTTGGACCGCGAGCACCTGGGCGGCCAGCAGGCGTGCCCGGATGCCTTCGCCGAGGGCGCCCGCCAGTGCCTCCTCGTCCTCGAGCTGGTACCGCGTGAGCCGTCCTGCCAGGCTCGGTGTGGTGAACACCAGCCGATGGAACGCCACCACCTCGGGATGATCGTTGAGGCCGGTGACGGGGTCGTGCCGATCGAGGCCGGCCCGGAAGTGCCGGTGCAGCGCCGTCACCGGCTTGATGCCGGACCCGCGGTCACGTACGACGCCTGCTGCCTCGCCCTGGTGGTCCGCAAACCGATGCAGCACCAGGTCTTCCTTGGTGGGGAAGTACCGGAAGAGGGTCGGCTTGGAGATCTCGGCCGCCGCGGCGATGTCGTTGACCGAGACGCGGTCGAAGCCGCGCTCCAGGAACAGCGAGACGGCCGCGTCGCCGATGGCGTCGCGCGTCCGCTCCTTCTTGCGGGCCCGCAGTCCCGTCGACTCGCTCATCTGACCACCGTAACATTCATGACCGGGTTGCTTTTTTAACCGAGTAACGTTTTTATGGGCGTCGTGAATCAGAAGAGAGACACTCCTCCCGTGCTCGTAACCGGGGCGACGGGCCGGGTCGGCCGCCTCGTCATCGATCGACTCCTCGACGCGGGCGTGCCGGTCCGTGCCCTCACCCGTCGCTCCGAGGCTGCGGCGACGCTGCCGGCGAAGGTCGAGGTCTTCACCGGCGACCTCACTGTGCCCGAGACGCTCGACCCGGCATTGAACGGCGCCGGTGCCGTCTTCCTCGTCTGGACCGCCCCGCCTCAGACCGCCGCGGCGGTCGTCGAGCGGCTGGCGGCCCACGTGCGGCGGGTCGTCTTCCTCTCCTCTCCGCACCGGACGCCGCACCCCTTCTTCCGGCAGCCCAATCCCATGGCGGTGCTGCACGCCGACATCGAGCGGCTCATCGCAGCCACCGGACTCGAGTCGACGATCATCCGGCCGGGGATGCTCGCGTCGAACTCGCTGGCCTGGTGGGCGCCCGCGATCCGGGCCGGCGAGGTCGTCCGGTGGCCTCACGGCGCTGCCGAGACGGCACCGGTCGACGACCGCGACGTCGCAGCCGTCGCGGCGCGGACGCTCTGTCAGGACGGGTACGCCGGAGGCGACTACGTCCTTACGGGCCCCGAATCGCTGACCCAAGCCGCGCAGGTGGGCGTCATCGGCGACGCCCTGGGGAACCGGATCGCATTCGAGGAGATGACGCCGGACGAGTTCCGGAGCCTGTCGGAGGGCACGGCGCCCAGCTCGGCCGTCGACATGCTGCTCGCCGCGTGGAACGCGGCGGTCGGACAGCCCGCGTACATCACCACTGCGGTGGCCGACATCCTCGGGACGGCGCCGCGAACGTTTCACCAGTGGGCCGCCGACCACGCCACCGCGTTCACGGAGGGTCCGGAGGGGTCGTGACCTCGTCGACCGCGATCTGCGTCCCTGGCCACAGCCCTCAGTCCGCCGCCGCCCGGCCCCCGCCTCCGGGATGTGCCGGGCGCGTAGGCGCGGGAGGCTCAGTGGCCCGGGCATCGTGCGTACCGACAGGACGCGCAGCCTGCGGTCCCAGTGCGCGATGTCGATGGGACATCACATGCGGAAGGTGTGCGCGTCGCCTGCGGGCGTCCTAGGGGCGGCGGGCCAGCAAGTGGGCGTCGAGGAAGCCTCGCTCGGAGGCCGGGTCGTGGAGCAGCCGGGCGAACGTGACGAGCCCGGCCCCGGTCAGCAACTCGGCGAACCGGTCCACCGGCCAGCTGTAGGCGGGCGTCACCTTGTGGTCGAAACGGACCGGCTCCGGTCCCTCGGTCGCGAAGAACGAGACCAGGAACAGGCCCCCTGGTGCCAGGACACGCACCTGCTCGGCGAGCAGCGCGGGCAATTCCCCGGGCGGGGTGTGGATCATCGAGTAGTGGGCCAGCACGCCGCCGAGCGCGCCGTCCTCGACCGGCAGGGCCTCCATCCGCGCCTCGTCGAACCGCAGCGCCGGATGGGCCCGCCGGGCGTGGTCGACCATGCCCGGGGACAGGTCGAGCCCGAAGGCGTCCAGCCCCAAGTCGTGCAGCATGGACGTCAGGTGACCGGGTCCGCACCCGACGTCGGCTGTCCGCGGGTTCCCCGTCCCGCGCACCAGCTCGGCGAAAGTGCCGATCATGTTCCGTGAGAACGGGTGCGTCTCCAACCGATCAGCGAACATCGACGCGTAGAGCTCGACGACCCCGTCGTAGGCCGCTCTGGTCTCGTCCTGGTGTTCCGCCACGGGGAAGAAGCTAACACCCGTGCCGTTCGCAGCCGTTCTCCGCCTTCATACCGGTCCCCTACCCATCCGGTGCCTCGATGGTCTCCCCGTACATCGCGGGTGTCGCGGTGCTGTACCTGGGCGCCGACCCGGGTGAGGGTTCGCCGAACCTGCTGCTCAGCACCCGGTTCCTGCAGAAAAAGCAGCAAGATCACAACGGTTGACATCTCCGATGGTGCGAACTGGCTCTCACTCGCTCCGTCGCCCCCCAGGCCCTGCCCCCCTGATGGCCCAGCAGACTCGATGACACTTCCCGGCCGGCTGTTGGATCCGCGCTCACCCGAGCGCGATACGTACACCTCAGGGCCAAGTGCTCACGGTCGGGCAACAGGCAGGGAGACCCGGCACCGTCCGACGAGCCGGAGTCGGGCCGCCCTTCGCGTACACCTCAAGCGCTGGTCCGTCTGCGGCGCCGCAGCGGTGCTGTCGCCCACATCGTCAGACCGAACAGGGACAGGAGCACCGCTCCTCCGACGACAGTGGGAATCGCCCCGATGAAAACGAACATCAGCAGCGACTCCGCCCACGTCGGCTCCTCGCCCATCGTGCTCCCGCCCCGCGCCATGAACACCACGACGCCGGCAGTCGGCGGCCGGTTCCGGACGCACGCGTCGCGGCACCCCGCACGCCGAGGACGACGAGACGGCGCTCGGCGCGATCGAGGTGCTCGGCCCCGAGGCCGGAAAACCGGAAAACCGGTCCGGGTCGTCGGCTTCGACGGCACGCCGGACGGCCGGAAGGCAGTCGGGGAGGGCACGCTGTACGCGTCCGCCGCACAGCAGCCGGCCGCCCGCCCGGAACCGACCCTATGGAGAGCCATGGAGAACCAGTCCGTGTACGACTACGACCTGCTGATCGTGGGGTCGGCCAACGCCGACCTGGTGATCGGCGTGGAGCGCCGCCCGGGCGCCGGGGAGACCGTGCTCGGCTCCGACCTGGCCGTCCACCCGGGTGGCAAGGGCGCGAACCAGGCGGTGGCGGCCGCCCGGCTCGGCGCCCGTACGGCCCTGCTGGCCCGGGTCGGCGACGACGCGCACGGGAGGCTGCTGCTGGACTCGCAGCGGGAGGCCGGGGTCGACACGGCGGGCGTGCTGGTGGGCGGGGCGCCGACCGGCGTCGCGCTGATCACGGTGGACCCGTCCGGGGACAACAGCATCGTCGTCTCACCGGGCGCCAACGGCCGGCTGACGCCCGCGGACGTACGCGCCGCCGGGAGCATCTTCCACTCCGCCCGGGTCGTCTCCACGCAGTTGGAGATCCCGCTGGAGACGGTGGCGGAGGTGGCGCGCACGCTGGCGCCGGGCAGCAGGCTCGTGCTGAACCCGTCGCCGCCGCAGCCGTTGCCGTCCGAGGTGCTGGCGGCGTGCGACCCGCTGATCCTCAACGAGCACGAGGCGAAGGTGATCCTGGGTGAGGCCCGTGTCGGTGAGGAGCCCGAGGACTGGGCGCGGCTGCTGCTCGCGAAGGGGCCCCGGTCGGTGGTGGTGACACTGGGCGGTGAGGGTTCCCTGGTGGCCTCCTCCGACGGTGTCGCCCGCATCCCCTCCGTACCGGTGCGCGCCGTGGACACCACCGGCGCCGGGGACTCCTTCACCGCCGCGCTGGCCTGGCGGCTCGGCCTCGGCGACTCCCTCGCCGACGCGGCCTCCTACGCGGCCCGGGTGGGGGCGGTGACGGTCACCAAGGAGGGCGCGCAGGTGTCCTTCCCGACGGCGGAAGAGGTGGCCGCCCTGTGAAGGGGAGCGGAATACTCGACCGGCGTCCCTCCGGTGCGCCGGCCGAGCCGGGCCACGGGGACGGGGTCCTGCCGTGCGTGGGGAAACTTCGACGCGGAGAAATTTCGAGGGGGCCCGGTACGTGACCGGGCCCCCTCGGTTCCCTCCCCCTGTTCCCTCCCCTGTCAGAACCTCTCGGATCCCCCCCGGGTCCCCCACAGAAGTCCTGACAGCAAGTACGACCCGCGGGGTGGGGGGAGGGTTGCACGGCCCGGCCAAGATTTTTTCGGCCCGTGCGGTCTGCGCTAAGAGCCCCTAACAAAATAGGGTGTTTGCATTATTCTGGGTGCACTGGTGCGAGTTCGTGCCGATCGGGAGGTGTGTGATGTCCCGCCCCAA
>NZ_JBFAKH010000063.1:22990-46982 GCF_040655635.1 Streptomyces sp. NPDC050388 | reverse complement strand
GGGTCGACCGGGTCCTTGCCCAGCGAGCCGGGGTTGTGCTCGGAGTGCCGCTTGCCGTCGGCGTCCGGCTCGGAGGCGCGCGTCGGCGGGTGCAGACGATGCGCAGCATCGGGGTTGCTGCTCCGTCCGCTGCGCTCCCGGAGCGGCGGGACTTCGTCCCTCCATCGGGCTTCCGCTGCGCTCCAGCCCGGACGGCGGGTCCGCTGCACTCCCCCGCCTGATGGCCCTTCCGGCTGCGCCTTCAGGACCGTTGGGGCCCGCTTCGCGGGCCAAGCTGGCTGCGAGAGGTGGGGGTTGCTCGTTCGTGTGGGTTCCAGTGTGCCGCGCGCATCAGGTTGATGCAGCATGTACCTTTGGCGGAAACTCGGGACACCCCCCAACCACCTGGGCGGGGCGCTCTTTTTGAGAAAGCATCAGCGGTGGTAGTTGGCCCACCACTTAGGCGAGGAATCACGAATTGGGAATGCTCGGGTCCAGCCACAGAACGGTACCTCGGATATCGGAAACCCTGAAATTCCGGAGTGCGGAGGTACAGGAGCCGAACGGCCCCCAGGGCCGGGCGGCGGAACCACTCACCGGCACCGGCCACGCCTCCGTGCTTTTGAACGTCACGGCCGGCACTACCCGAGACTCAGAGCCGCTGCTGACGCCTACGGTCCGCGCGGGACCCACGGAGCCGCACGCGAGGCCGCGCGCGCCACGACGGGGTCCGGCCGGCACTGCTGACGCTGCTGCTGATGGGCGGATCCCACGGCGTGGCGGTGCTTGATCCGGACGGGCGAGATCCGGTATCACGCGCGCGCACGCTCTAGAGGTAAGAGCCGCGCGTTTCCGCAGGTCAGCGAGCCGCGTTCGGAAAGATATGTCAGCCCTGGACTGACATATCTCGGTCGGGATGTCAGACGATCCTGACTCATGAACACCGTTTCGTGGCACTACTGCCACGAAACGGCTTGCGGTGCGTCAGAGACCGCTCGTCGGTGGTCGACGGCGAAGGTCAGTCCAGGGCTGACGTTCGGGTGACTTTCGTGGCGGCGCTGCCGCGTTTTGGTGGCACTACTGCCACGGTTCTCCGCTAGGGTGCTGACGTCACGACGATCAAGGAGACAGCGACTCCATGAGCTCAGGGCCCCTGGACGGGAGCGCAGCGCCGAAGCTGCCTGGTGCGCCGTCCCGTCGTCGGCGCCGTCCGAAGCCTCCGCCCACCGCGTACAACCGGGCCTCCGGCTCCACGATCGAGCTGCCTGCCGGCCACGCCGCTCAGGTCTTCCCGATCGGCGCCAGCACGGGCTTCATCGGCGAGGCGTTCTCCATGGACAGCCTAGAGTTCATGCGCTGGGCCGCCGTGCGGTACGACAGCGACCGGTTCGTCCTGGTGGTGCTGTTCACCCTCATGGGGTCCCAGAAGCCGGGCGGCTTGATCGAGGCGACCCACGAGGACGTTGCCGAAGCTCTCGGGTACAGCCGGCCTCACATCAGCCGGGTCTTCAACGTCCTGGAGGCCGACGGCGCGCTCCGACGGCTCCAGCGGGGCCTGTACCAGCTGAACCCCGCCGCGTCGCTCAGGGGAGGGCTCAGGGAGCCGCGCAAGGGTGAGAAGAAGCGTTCCAAGGCGGGTATCGGCGACAGGGTGGAGCAGCTCGACCTGTTGCGCGAGATCATGGAGGACCCGGACGCGCCCGAAGCATTCCGGGCGATGGCCGCTCCTGGCGCGAAACTGGCAGTGCGCAAGGAGTCGGATGGGGAAGGGAAGGCCACGTCATGACGTCCGCTGCCGAGGAATGGGTTCCGCGCCGCAACGTGCTGTGGGGCAGCTTCAACGGCCTCGCGTACGTACCGCGGCTTCCTCCCACCGCCTACACGCTGCTGCTGCACATGATGACCGAGCAGGAGCCCGGCGGCCTGGTCGTCGCTACCCACGACGAACTCGCCCACGGCCTCGCCATGGAGCGCGGCATGATCAGCCGCGCCATGCCGCACCTGGTCGCCGCCCGGCTCGTCACCGTGGTCCGCCGCGGACGCTTCCAGCTCCACCCGATGATCGCCGCCTTCAACGACCCCCGCGAACAGCAGCGCGCCATCAAGGCCCTGCCGAAGGACATGCGGCTGGACGTCGGCGACTTCGAAGATGAGTACGAGCGCCGCTTCCAGCTCCACCTGGACGAAAAGGCCCGCAAAGCCGAGGCCAAGGCGAAGGGCAACGTTACGCCCATCACGAAACCGCCCCGTCTCAAGCGCGTCCACTGACCCGGCCGCCCGGCCGCCCGCCCGGGTGACACGGCGCTGCACCCCGTCGGTGCGGCGCCGTTTCTCGTGTTCGGAGCGGTACACCGTTGCCCTGGAGAGGAAACGGCGGATCGGCGGCAGCAACCGCGACGGCGTAGGTGCAGCGGCAATCCGCTGCACGGTGAGGGCGCCTTGCTGCCCGAGCAGCAGCCCTGTGCCGCCTGGGCCGTGCGAATGCTGCGCAGCACCCGTTGCTGCACCACGGGAGGCCCCTGCTGCATCCAGCCCGGCGACCAGCAGCGCAAGCAAAGGTCCGCTGCCGCGCACTGGCCTGGTTGGGCTAGACCTCGATGTAGGCGACGACCACCACGGTGCGCAGCGCGGTGACGAAGTACAGGACGCGGACCTGTTCGACTTCGTCGGTGTACTGGCGCAGCTGGGGGCCGGCGGTGTCGGCGGGGAGTGGCTCGCCGACGTCGGGGTCGACGGAGATGACGACCAGGGCGCGGTCCAGGGCGTGGATCTCCGCCTCGTTGGTGATGTTCTCCAGCTGCTTGGCGGCGGAGTCGGAGAAGGCGATCCGGGCGCGGCGCGGGCCGTGCTGCGGGGGCATCAGGCGACGGCCGGGCGCTGGCGGGCGAGGCGGGCGAGGTGGGCTTCGCGCAGCTCCTCCCACGGGGTGCAGTCCTCCACCGAGGGCAGGCCGTTGGTGGCGATGTCCTCCAGGACGGCGGCGAACCGGTCGGCGTCGGCGCGGGTCTTGGCCGCGTACGCGCGCAACCCGTCGGCGGCCGCGGGCTCCAGCTGCTGCCGGGCAGTGTCGGCGGAGGCCGGCTGTTCGCTCATCGAGGGCTCCAGAGGGCAGAACTGGCGGGTCTCACCACGGTATCGCCGGGCAACCGGGCCGGGGACCACTCCGGAAGAACCCAGCCAGCGACTACTCTCCGTACTGCTCCCGAGCGCGCGTGAGCCCGACTCCCGGCTGTCATGCTCCCCCGCTCGAAATCCAGCCTGGAAGCCCCTACAGGCGCCGAGAAGCGGACAAACAGGCACGTATTCGTGGCGGCGTGACACCTGGCGTGACGCTTTTTCGGGGGAGCGTGACACTTCTGTCACGCTCACTCTCTGTCAGCGTGACACGGCCCGAGTGCCCTGTGACAACGAACCCGGACCGATTGCCACCGAAGTTGGACCGGCAGTCGTTCGTGACAGCGAAGTTGGACCGCTGCAGGTCAGACCCCGGGACGCTGGCCCAGCAACTGCAGGGCCAGCTCCGCCTGTTGACTGGTCAGGGCTGCCAGCAGTGGACGGGGCGTCAGAGGCTGCTGGCATGCTGCGGTCGTGCCGTATCGAGACCACCCTTACGAGTTCAAGATCGAAGTTCTTGACGCCTACGAGGCCGCGCCGTCCGGCACGAGGAAGGACGTGCTGAAGCAGTACAGCCTCCACGCTTCAACGGTGATCAGGTGGCGAAAGGCGCGAGAGAGCGGAGAGCTCCAACCGCCGACCCCCAGGGAGCCGATCCGTTGTGTCGCGGTCGGTGGACGGTGCCCTCGGGAGGCGAAGGAGTACAGGACCCTCAAGCTGTGCCGCCGCCACTACTACCAGGTCTGGCGTAACGGGATGACGGGCTGCTCACAATGCGGTGCTTACACAGAGCCGAACCGTCGCGAGTGCGATACCTGCATCGGGGCAGAGTTCAAGGAGTACGGATTCGACTTGATCGGCACCTACGTGAACACCCATATGCCAGTCGCGGTTAAGTGCCGAGAATGCGAGAAGTCCTTCCCGATTCGCCTGAACAATCTGCGTGAAGCGCAGAAGCGCGGCACTCGAGGATGCGCCAGTTGCCTCAGGCTGACCGACGAGCAGGCACGCGAGATCCTCTCTCAAGCGGGACTCCGCAAGGTTGGACCGTTCCTTACTACGCGCGTGCCGGTCGACTGCATCTGCACCCGGTGCAATCAGCCATATCGTGCACGGGTTAGCCACATCCACTATCGCCTGCAGCGCGGGCTTCGGGTTTGGGGCTGCCAGCCCTGCGCACTGCAGGCGATCCGGGTGGTCGAGCTCACCGAGCAGGAGGCTCTTGAAGAGTTCTATGAACTCGGTGTGAAGGACGTGAAGGGCTGGGTCAACGCAGGCACGGCGGTCGAAGGGCGCTGCATCCATTGCAACAGGCGCACCACGCCACGACTCACGGTTCTCCGACGGTCCAGCACCGGGGTGGCCTGCGCCTCGTGCAACGGCCGAGGATTTTGGAGTATTCCTTCACTGCGCAAGAACAGTAAGCTCGCTGAAGCACCCGCGTTCATATACATCTACGAGTTCACCGACTTCGACGGAACCTTGTTCCATAAGGTCGGAATCACACGCGACAGCAATGGGTGGAGTGGCCGCCTGGACGAGCACGAGCGCTTTGAAGGCGAGCCTGTCCAACTCGCCAGTGCCACCCGCATCGTGTGCCGCATGGCTGAGCTTCTAATCCTCAGGCATGTCGGCCCGAATGCGTACGAGCCCTCGGAGGACAGACTGGCTGCGGGCCATAGTGAGTGCTATCTACCGCAGGGGGTGATCGACCTGGAAGCCTGGCTGAAGATCGCTACCGCCAAGCTGGAGGAAGGCGAATGACGTGACCAGCCCCGAGATCACATATCCAGGGCAGTGGCCTCCAGCCCGGGGCAGGGGCGGCCCGCCACCGCACCAACCTCTACTGTGCTGGCAGCCAGGAGTGGGGATGGTTCCTGTAAGGCCCGGGCGCCGGACCCCACCCGAGTCCGCCGCCAGCAGGCGGAGCTGGCCCTGCGGCTGCTGGGCCAGCGTCCCGGGGTCTGACCTGTAGCGGTCCAACTTCGGTGGCAATCGGTCCGAGTTCGTTGTCACAGGACACCGAGAGAGGCCAGCTTGTCTCGGAGCGGGCGCGAGCGAGAAACGCGGCGAGGGCTCCGGCGGCTTCGGGTTCGCTGGTGGAGAGCCGGGCCGCGAACGCCAGCTCGTCGACGCTGGCGCCGGGGACCAGGCGGGCGAGTTCGGCGAGCAGCGCGGCGTGCGCGAGGACCAGCGGCGGGAGAAGGCCGGCGGCGGCCTCGCGGGCGGCCGGGTCGCGGTAGTGCCCGAGATGCGCGGCCAGGGCGTGGGCGAGCCAGGCGTCGACGTCGGCCTGGACGTACCCGCCGGCTCGCCGGGTCAGCTCGTCGCGCACGGCTTCGTCCCCGTCGCGGGGCTCGGTCTGCTCCAGCGTGCTGAGCTCGCGCAGCGCCTGGAGCTCGTCGACGCGGGCGGCGATGCGCTGCGCCTGGTGTACGGCTGCCTCGCGTTCGGCGGCGGCCGCGGTTTCGGCGGCGAGCTCGGCCCGGACGACGTCGTCGGTGTCCGGGTCGTAGACGGTGCCCGGCGCGGCGGCGGCGAGCAGCTGCGCCAGGCGCTCCCACTCCGCGAGCTCCGCCCGGCCGCGGACGTCGTCGGCCAGGTCCTCGTGCCGTGAGTCCTGCCGCGCGTCGAACCAGGCGTCCTCGAGGGCGCGTGCGACGGCGCCGGCGTCCATGCCCTTCGCCCGGCGCCGTACGACGCGGCGGCCGATGCGGGCGGGGTCGGCCGGCTCGCGGGGCGCGGCGAGCGGACGGCGGGCGGTGCGCCGGGGCGTGGTCATCATCGGCCTCGTATTCGTGGTGCGGACTGGGAGCGGGCCGCCGCCAGAGCGCTGTACGGCGGCCCGCCGATTCGTTTTATAGCAGGCCCGGAATTCCACCGTGTCAGAACCGGAAATCTATGGATTGGACGTGCGTGAAATCCGCGCGCAGGCCATCGGCCCGGGTGCCCCATTCCGTGAAATACGACTCGGTGATGGCCTCAGCGACGATCGGATGCAGGTCTTCCTCCGTCGCTCCGGCCTCCTGGAGTTCCAGGATCTGCTTGGCGTAGGTGGGTGAGATCGGGGTGGTGATGGTGCGGATGCGGCCGTCGTCCGAGCTGCCCGTGCAGGTGAATCCGAAGTACGCCGTGACCTCCACCATCATGCCGCTGGAGGTGGCCGCCTGTTGCCGTGCCTGTGCTCTGACCTGCGGTTGCCACTCGGATTCGGTCTCCTCCACCAGGGCCGCTTGGAGGCGCTTCTGCGGGGTCGTCAGCTGTCCAGCGAGGTACCGCTGCACCGTGCGGCGTGAGACACCCAGGCGCTCCGCCAGGGCCTTGGTCGACCCCTTCGCCCGCGTGAGAAGGAATTTCACCTGTGCCTTTGCGGATTTCGGCGCGGGCCGGGTGAACACCTTCCGCTCCGCCCGTGCGAGGGCCTCCAGAACCTTGCCGCGGCGCGGGGCCGGCTGCTGCTCGTCATCGCTCATGCCACCAGGGACCACGGATCACCTGTGGACAGACGCCTGGATCCCACGCCCAAGTCGCCTGCCGACGCCGGTGAGACGACGCAGCTCAGTTGGCAAATCAGCACGCTTGTTGGCAAACGTCGCTGATGTTGCTGCGTGGTTGCTCTGCGGAGTGATCGTGGCTGCTGTCAGAGTCGTGGGGATCGGCGGCGTACAGCGCCGGTGGCTGTCCACGGTGCGATGAGCGCGGCGGCCACGGAGACGGCGGCCAGGAGGCAGAAGAGTGGTCCGTAGCCGCCGAGCGGTACGGCCAGGGCGGCGCCGGCGAACGGTGCCAGAGCTGCCGCTGTGGTGGCCGGTGCCGCGAGGAGTCCGGAGAGTCGGCCGTAGTGGGCGGTGCCCCAGCGGTCGGTGACGGCGGTGGCCTGGAGCAGGGTGAGGTTGCCGCGGACCATGCCGGCCACGACCGACACGACGATGAGCAGGCCGTACGGGCCGGGGGCGGCAGCGAACGCGGCGGTGGTCAGGCCGCCGAGGGCGATCAGGATCGTGGTGCGGGCTGTTGGGGTGGTGCGGCGCGCGAGCGCGGCGTACAGGGTGCGGCCGAGGGTCTGTCCGGCGCCGCCGATGCCGAGGGCCCAGGCGGCCTGGCTGGTGGTGTACCCGTGTTCCAGGAGGAGCGGGACGAGGGCGATGACGACGGCGTACATCGCGAAGCTGGACAGGGTGAAGGCGGCGGCGAGCAGCAGGAAGGGCCGGCTGCGCCCAACGTTGGCCGCGCCTGCGGTCGTGTGTGCCGGGGTGGTCGGGGCGTCGGGCCAGGGTGCGCGCAGTGCCAGGGCGTGGGCGGGGATGGTGACGGCGGCGAGGATGCCGGCGAGGACGAGGTAGGTGTGGCGCCAGGACAGGTGGTCGGCGAGGGCCGCGGTCAGGGGTGCAAAGACGGTGGAGGCGAGCCCGCCGGCGAGGGTGACGACTGTCAGGGCGCGTATATGGTCGGGGGCCCACCACCGGGTGAGGGCGGCGAAGGCGGGCTGGTAGAAGGTGGCCGCCATCGCGAGCCCGGCCAGAGCCCAACCGGCGATGAAGACCGGGACGTTCGGGGCCGCGGCCACGATCAGGAGGCTGACCACGCCGAGCACGGAGCCGGCGGTCATGACAGTGCGCGGGCCGCGCCGGTCGAGGATGCGCCCGACGCGGATCCCGGCGAGGGCGGAGACGACGAGGCCGAGCGAGAACGCCGCGGTGGTCGCCCCGGCCGGCCAGCCGGTCGCGGCGGTGATCTGCGGGTTGAGGACGGGGAAGGCGTAGTAGACGATGCCCCAGCTCACGATCTGCGTGGCGCAGAGAGCGGGCAGGGCGGCGCGGGGCCGCGACCGGTCCCCCGATCCGGTCGCGGCCCCGCGCTGGCGGGTGCTGGAAGTGGTCACGAGCCGCAGCAGCCGCCCGCCGGTGCCGGCTCGGCGGCGGCCGGTGCACCGAGCTGGATGAGCTGGGGCGCCGGGGCGCAGCAGCCGCCGCCGGTCTGGTCGGTCTCGGGGGTGTCGAAGAGGCCGGCGCCGCCGCACACGCCCGTTTCGGGGAGGGTGAGTTCGACGCGTTCGGCGGAGTCGAGGTCGTCGGCGAGGGCGGCGGCGACGGAGCGGACCTGCTCGTAGCCGGTCATCGCGAGGAACGTGGGGGCGCGGCCGTAGGACTTCATGCCGACCAGGTAGATGCCCTGTTCGGGGTGGGCGAGTTCGCGGTGGCCGTGGGGGTAGACGGTGCCGCAGGAGTGCTGGTTGGGGTCGATCAGCGGGGCGAGGGCGACCGGGGCCTGGAGGCGCTCGTCCAGGCCGAGGCGGATCTCGGAGAGGAAGGACAGGTCGGGGCGGAAGCCGGTCAGCACGATGACCTCGTCCACCGCGTCCAGGCGGCGGCCGTCCTCACCAGCCAAGATCAGGCGGCCGTCGCCGTCACGCTCGATCGCCTCGGTGCGAAAGCCGGTGACCGCGTCCGCGTGGCCCTGGTCGACGGCGGCCTTCGCGGCGAGGCCGAGGGCGCCGCGGGCGGGGAGCTGGTCGGCTTCTCCGCCGCCGAAGGTGGAGCCGGAGATGCCGCGGCGCAGGATCCACACCGCCTTCGTGCCCTTGCCGTCGTCGGCCTTGGCCAGGTCGGCGAGGTAGGCGAGCGCGGTGAAGGCGGAGGCGCCGGAGCCGATGACGGCGGTGCGCTTGCCCGCGTACCGGGCGCGCAGGGCCGGGTCCTTCAGGTCCGGGACGCGGTAGGTGATGCGGTCGGCCGCCGCGCGCTCGCCGAGTGCGGCAAGTCCGCTGCCGCCGGCCGGGCTGGGGGCGGTCCAGCTGCCGGAGGCGTCGATGACGGCGCGTGCGAACAGCCGTTCCTCGGCTCCGTCGGTATAGGCGACGTGGACGACGAAGGGCTGGGTGTCGCGGTCGGCGTCGACGATGCGGTCCCGGCCCGCCCGGGAGACGCCGGTGACGCGGGCGCCAATGCGGACGCGCTCGCCGAGGACGTCGGCCAGGGGCTGCAGGTACTGCTCGGCCCAGTCGCCGCCGGAGGGGTAGGTGGCCGGGTCGGGCCGCGTCCAGCCGGTGGGCGCGAGGAGCTTCTCGGCGGCCGGGTCGACCACTTCGCCCCAGGTGGAGAACAGCCGGACGTGCGACCACTCGCGCACCGCCGCGCCGGCGGTTGGTCCGGCTTCCAGGACCAGGGGTTCGATGCCGTGGTCGACGAGGTGGGCGGCGGCGGCCAGACCGGCGGGTCCGGCTCCGATCACGAGGACGGGCAGCTCGGCGGTGGCAGGCAGGTTCACGGCGACTCCTTGCGTGTTTCGATATTTGTCGATGGGTTGCGCCGCCAGCATGGCGCCTGTATCGATAGACGTCAACATAGATATTCGTCGAATCCGGGGGTTCATTCATGGAGCACGTTGACGTCGCCGTGATCGGCGGCGGCCAGTCCGGCCTTGCGACCGCGCACGCTCTGCTGCGACACAGCGTGACGCCCGTGGTGCTGGAGGCGTCCGGCCAGGCCGCCGGGTCGTGGCCGCGGTATTACGACAGCCTCACCCTCTTCTCGCCCGCCTGGTACAGCGCACTGCCCGGCATGCCGTTCCCGGGCGGTGATCCGGACCGCTACCCGCACCGGGACGAGGTCGTCGCCTACCTGTCCGCGTACGCCGCGCACCTGGATGCGGACATCCGCACCGGCCACCGGGTCGCCGCCGTCCGGCGCGGCGACGGCGGCTTCGAGGTGGAGCTGGCGGGCGGCGGCCTGCTCGCGGCCCGGGCCGTGGTCGCGGCCTCCGGCACGTTCGGCCGGCCCCACCGCCCCGCCCTGCCGGGCCTGGAGACGTTCACCGGCACGCTGCTGCACGCCGCCGAGTACCGCAGTCCGGAGCCGTTCGCCGGGCAGCGGGTCGTGGTGGTGGGCGCGGGGAACTCCGCCGTGCAGATCGCCGCCGAACTCGCGAAGGATGCCCGGGTCACGCTCGCCAGCCGCGCGCCGGTGAAGTTCATCCGCCAGCAGATCGCCGGGCGGGAGCTGCACTTCTGGCTGCAGCGCACCGGCCTGGACACCGCCCCGCTCGGCGGCCTGCTGCGCGAGCCCCCGACCCAGCCCGTCATCGACGACGGCCGCTACCGCGCCGCCCTCGCCCAGGGCGCGCCGGACCGGCGACCGGTGTTCACCGGCGCCGAAGAGACGAAAGTGGTCTGGGCGGACGGAACTCGGGAGGAGGTCGACGGGATCGTGCTGGCCACCGGCTACCGCCCCGACCTGCCCTACCTCCCCGGCCTCGACGGCGCCCTGGACGCCGCCGGCCGCCCCCGGCACCGCGGCGGCGCCGCGCGCGCCGTGCCGGGCCTGGCCTTCGTCGGGCTGGAGTGGCAGCGCTCCCTGTCCTCCAACTCGCTGCGCGGCGTCGGCCGGGACGCCGCCCACATCGCCCGCCACCTGGCGGCCCACCTGCGTCGGCGGTGAGTTTCCGCCCCCTCGCCCGGCTGGTTCGACGTGTGTGAACATAGACGTATGTCGAATGCGAAGGTGCTGCCGCTGCTCGAAGCCGACGGCCAGGGTGCGGTGCCGTGCTGCCCGCCGCTGACCGAGCGCCCGTTCACCGCGGAGGAGGCGGAGACGGCCGCGCGGATGTTCAAGGCCCTCGGTGACCCGGTGCGGCTGCGGCTGTTCTCAGCGGTCGCCTCGCACGAGGGCGGGGAGGCGTGCGTGTGCGACATCTCCGACGTGGGTGTCTCCCAGCCGACCGTCTCCCACCACCTGAAGAAGCTCAAGGAGGCCGGGCTGCTCACCTCCGAGCGGCGCGGCACCTGGGTGTACTACCGCGTGGAGCCGTCGGTGCTGGCCGCGATGGGCAAGCTGCTGACCACCGCCGCCGCGGCCTGACCACCGCCGGCCAGGAGAGGGACGGCGTCGTGTCCGTAGCTTTCGGCTCGTCGAGCGCGGTGATTCTGCCGCTGGCCGCCGAACAGGTCCTGGCGATCTATCAGGCCGGTATCGATGAGGGCAACGCCACCTTCGAAACGAGCGCTCCGACCTGGGAGGCGTTCGACGCCGCCAGGCTGGCCGGGCACCGTTTTGCCGCGCTGGACGAGGACGGGGCGGCGCTCGGCTGGGTCGCTGCCTCCCGGGTCTCCGACCGGTGCGCCTACGCCGGCGTCGTCGAGCACTCCGTCTACGTCCACCCCGCCGCCCGGGGCCGCGGCATTGCCTCCGCCCTCCTCAAGGCGCTCATCGATTCCACGGAGTCGGCCGGGATCTGGACCATCCAGTCCGGGATCTTCCCCGAGAACGCCGCCAGCCTGGTCCTGCACCAGTGCCACGGCTTTCGCGTCATCGGTACCCGCGAGCGGATCGGCCGTCACCGCGGCGTCTGGCGCGACGTCGTTCTCGTCGAACGCCGCAGCAGCACGGTGGTGTGAGCGGCTGCGCCACGAGGCCCGCCCTACGTCTCCTGCTTTTGCTCAGTCGTTCACGTCGGCCGTGCCGTCTTCGAGGGCGCGGTTCCATCCTTCGCTGTAGACCCGCAGCTCTTCCTCGGACAGTTCAAGGTCACCGTGTACGCGCACCGTGCTGGTGTCCCACGGCCGTCTCCCGTCATGACGCGGGGTGAGCAGCACTCCCAGGGTGGAGGATTCCTCTGTTCGGCCGGTGCGCGAGGTCACTTCGTGGTGCCGCAGCTGCACGTACGCGGAGAAGCCGGCCTGGATGACGGGGTCGAAGCGGGTGGCGGCGCCCACGATGAGCTGGCGGGTGCCGTCTTCGTCGAGCATCCGCCGAAAGCGCCACTTGCAGTGCTCGTCGGGCACCTGCGGCACGTCGCGCAGCATGTCCAGCAGCAGGTGGCCCCACTCGGCCCGGGCCGATACGGGCAGGCGGTCGAGGTCGGAGAGGACCGTGAAGCGGTTGGCTTCGGTCAGGGAGTCGCCGAGAGGGCTGAGGGCTATGTCCTCCAGCATGATGCGGGTCATGAGGTGGGCGTTGGTGCCGTCGGCGCCGGCAGGGGCCTGCGGCAGTTGCGGTGTGGAGAACAGCGTGCCGCCCGCTTCCACCAGCTCGGTGTCGATGTCCGCGGGCGGCGTGGTGGCGTCTGTAGCGGCGAACTCGTAGTAGCGCACCGGCTCCTGACCGAGCGGTATGGGAGGTTCGGCGGCAGCGCGGAAGAGGTAGTCGAGCACGGCGGTGGTGGAGCGCAGCTGGTCGAAGAGGAAGTCCCAGTCGCGACGGGTCAGCGCGATGGCGGGCATGCCGACCGGCTGCCAGGTGGCCACGGTGTTCTCGGGAACCTGCGGGTGGTCCAGCAGGAACACCGCGATCCATGCGTAGGCGTTGCCGTCGACACGCAGCGTCCGGCCGCGGCCGTTGACCATGTCGGCGGGCACCATGCGCAGTTGCCGGACGGTTCCTTTGGCCTGGCTCATCGCCTTGGCTGCCACCTTCTGGATCCAGCCCGCTTCCTGAGCATCCGGCTTGGGTGTGATGGTGCGGGCCTTGACCTGCACGACCGCGCCGCGCTGGCCGGCGAGGAGCAACCGGTCGCCCAGCTCTCGCCGGCCCGAGCCCTTGGCCGCGTGCGCTGCCTGCTGGAACACGAAGTCGGGCAGGCCCCAGGTGGCCGCGGCGGTATGGGCTGCCGCTTCCGCGCCGGCTCCGTGGTCGACATGGGACGGCAAGGGCAGCGCGGGCGGTATGCGGCGCAGGTGCGGCCCTTGGGGCGTGTCCACGATGAGCGTGAGGCCGCTGGGGTCGTCGTCTTCCACGAACCGCCGCAGGGCGGATGAGGGCTGTTCGGTCACAAGGGTTCATTAGACGCGCTGGACGGCCCCCGGCGCCCCGGAATTTTGTTCTCCGCCCCTCAGCGGACCAGGTCGCGGATCTGCCGGGCAGCGTCGCGGGCCGTCCGGCCGACGCCGATGAGGGTGGCCGAGGCCGGCCCGGTCCAGTCGCCGTAGCCGAGCAGGTGCAGCCGCGGCTCGCCGAGGGCGCGGGTGCCGTGGGTCGCGATGTGCCCGCGCCGGCCACGCAGGTTCAGCGGGGTGAGGTGGGCCAGGACCGGGCGGAAGCCGGTGCACCAGATGACCGCGTCCGCACCTGCGTGGCTGCCGTCGGCCCAGCTGGCGCCGCCACTGGTGAGCCGGGAGAACATCGGTTTCACGGTCAGCAGTCCGGCGTCGCGGGCGGCGCGCACGGGTGGAACGGCGACGATGTCGCCGAGCGAGGTGACGCCGCCGGTGTCGGTGCGGCCCTCGTCCAGGGCGCGGCGGCGCGCGGTGGCGACGTCGAACAGGGCGCGGCCGTCGATGTCGTCGGCCAGGAACCGTGGCGGGCGCCGGGTCGCCCACGTCACCTGGACGTCGCCCGCCAGGGCGAGGTCGGCGGCGATCTGCGCGCCGGAGTTTCCGCCGCCGACCACGATGACACGCTGGCCGGCGAAGTCGCCGGGGCGGCGGTAGCCCACGGTGTGCAGCTGCCGGCCCTGGAAGACCTCGCGTCCTGGGACAGCCGGCAGGAAGGGGCGTGTCCAGGTGCCGGTGGCGCTGATGACCGCGCGGACCTGCCAGGTGCCAATGTCGGCCTGGATGCGGAGGAAGGGCCCGTCGCGCTGCACGGCCTGGACGAGAGCGCCGCGCTGGACGGGAAGGTCGTACCGCTTCTCGTAGTCCGCGAGGTACGCGACCACGTGCGAGGCATCGGGATATGTCTCACCGGGCTGGGGCGGCATGAGCCGGCCGGGCAGGGACGAGTAGGCGGCCGGGGAGAACAGGTGCAGGGAGTCCCAGGTGTGCTGCCAGGCCCCGCCCGGCGTGGACTGGCCGTCGAGGATGACGAAGTCCACGCCCAGGCGGCGCAGGTGGTAGCCGGCGGCGAGCCCGGCCTGACCGCCGCCGATCACCACCACCTGCGAGGCGTTCGTCATGCGGCCGACCGCTCCTCGGCCGTCCGACCGGGCATGAAGATCAGCCCCACCAGGGCCAGCCCGACAACCGCGCCGACGAGCTGCATACCGATGAAGCCCGCGACCGAGCCGGGCGCGATGCCCGCGAACGTGTCGCTGAAGGCACGGCCGATGGTCACCGCGGGGTTCGCGAAGGAGGTCGACGAGGTGAACCAGTATGCGGCGCCGATGTAGGAGGCGACCGCGACGGGGGCGAACCGCAGCCGGTCAGTGCGGGCCAGGCCGAAGATCAGCAGGATCAGGCCGGCCGTGGCGACGACCTCGCCGAGCAGCAGGTGCCCGGCGGACCGATCGCGGGTGGACCACTCCACCAGCGGCTCGCCGAACATCGCGTCCGCCAGGATCGCGCCCGCGATCGCACCCACGATCTGCGCGGGGACGTAGACCGCCGCCTCGCGGGTCATCACCCCCGCGCCACCGCGCCTGCCCGTCCACCACTCGGCCAGCGTGACAGCCGGGTTGAAGTGCGCGCCGGAGACCGGGCCGAACAGGAGGATCAGGACGCCGAGGCCGAAGACCGTGGCCAGGGAGTTGGCCAGCAACTGCACCCCGACGTCCTTCGTCAGCTCGGTGGCCTGGATACCGGAGCCGATCACCACCGCCACGAGGCTCGCGGTGCCGACCAGTTCGGCGGTGGCCCGGGCGGCCAGCGGCCTGCGGGGCGGGGTGGCGCCCGGAGCGGGCTGCGGCTCGGCCGCGGGTATCGCCGACTCCGCGGCGGACTCGTGCGTGGCGGTCAACAAGGACTCCTTGGTGCAGTCGCCGTGGAGGCGAGGGATCAGGGGCAGGACCGCTTGTTGTCGGCGGCCGTGCGGGCGGACTCGGCCAGATCGGCGAACTGGCCCGCGAGGGAGGCGATGACGTCCGCGCGCAGCTTGTAGTAGGTGAACCGGCCGCACGGCTCCGTCTCCACGACCCCGGCCTCGCGCAGCACTCTCAAGTGGTTGGAGAGGTTGGTCTGCTTGGCACCGGTTTCCTCCACCAGGTGGGTGGTGCACAGCGTCTCTTGGGCGAGCAGGGTCACGATCTGGAGCCTGAGCGGGTCGGCGAGCACCCGGATCAGATCAGTGTCGACTGACGTCAGCATGCGCTGATATTCTCACATCAGTGGTGACTGACACCACCCGGTGCTGATGTCATTCGCGCCTGATGTCGTCATGAGACAAGAGAGACCTCTGATGTCCGACAAGCCCTCCGTACTCTTCGTCTGTGTCCACAACGCCGGCCGTTCTCAGATGGCCGCCGCGTGGCTGACCCACCTGGCCGGGGACCGCATCGAGGTCCGCTCCGCCGGTTCCAACCCGGGCGAGCACGTCAACCCGGCCGCCGTCGAGGCCATGGCGGAGGTCGGCATCGACATCTCCGCCGAGACCCCGAAGATCCTGACCATCGACGCGGTCAAGGAGTCGGACGTCTGCATCACCATGGGCTGCGGCGACACCTGCCCGGTCTTCCCCGGCAAGCGGTACCTGGACTGGCAGCTGGACGACCCGGCCGGCCAGGGCGTCGAGGCCGTCCGCCCGATCCGCGACGAGATCAAGACCCTGGTCGAGGGCCTGATCGCCGAGATCGCCCCCGAGAAGCCGGAGGCCATGGCGTGAGCGGCATACGCGACGTCGTCATCATCGGCTCCGGCCCCGCCGGATACACCGCCGCCCTCTACACCGCCCGCGCCCAACTCAGGCCCCTGCTGTTCGGCAGCTCCATCTTCGTCGGCGGCTCCCTGACGACCACCACCGAGGTGGAGAACTTCCCCGGCTTCCCCGAGGGCGTCGACGGCCCGGTCCTGATGGAGAACATGCGGGCCCAGGCCGAGAGGTTCGGCGCCGAGATGATTGACGACGACATCGTGTCCGTCGACCTGACCGGCGACATCAAGCTGCTCACCGATTCGGTCGGCACCGTGCACCGCGCGAGGACGGTGATCCTCGCGACCGGTTCGGGCTACCGCAAGCTCGGCCTGCCGAACGAGGAGGAGCTGTCCGGCCGGGGCGTCTCGTGGTGCGCGACCTGCGACGGGTTCTTCTTCCGTGACCGCGACATCGTCGTGGTCGGCGGCGGTGACACCGCCATGGAGGAGGCCACGTTCCTCACCCGCTTCGCCCGCTCCGTGACCGTGGTCCACCGCCGCTCCACGCTGCGCGCCTCGAAGGTCATGCAAGACCGGGCCTTCGCCGACGACAAGATCTCCTTCGCCTTCGACAGCGAGATTGCCGAGATCAAGGACACAGGCGGCATGCTGGGCGGTGTCGTGCTGCGTGACGTCCTCACCGGTGCCACCCGCGAGCTGGGCGTGACCGGGCTGTTTATCGCCATCGGCCACGACCCGCGCACGGAGCTGTTCAAGGGCCAGCTGGACTTGGACCACAACGGCTACATCAAGGTCGCCTCGCCCTCCACCCGTACGAACATCCCCGGCGTCTTCGCTGCTGGCGACGTCGTCGACCACACCTACCGCCAGGCCATTACTGCCGCCGCCAGTGGCTGTGCGGCTGCCCTGGACGTAGAGCGGCATCTCGCTGCGCTCGCCGACAGCAGCGAGGAACTGGCTTCGGCCGCTGCCGTGGCCTGACGTGCGGGGGCTCAAGGCGACCCGCAGTGCAGAGCCGTCCGGCCCCCACGCTGCACTGAGCGACTCAGGTTCGAGCCCAACACCCCCTTCACAGAACGTACGTTCGACATGAAGGATAGGGTGATTGATCGCGTGTCAGTTCGGCACGTCGCTCGTTAGGCAGCGCAGTCGAAGCGCGAGTGGGCACGGGCAAGCGCTGATGGTCCTTGTCCACCCGCGACGGGAGGGGACCGATGGGCGATCGCAGCACGATCGAGTGGACCGAGGCGACCTGGAATCCCACCACGGGATGCGACCGCGTCTCCTCCGGGTGCGACAACTGCTATGCCCTGGTCTTATCAAGACGCCTGAAGGCCATGGGCGTTGCGAAATACCAGGTGGACGGTGATCCCAGGACTTCCGGTCCGGGTTTTGGTCTCTCCCTGCACCCGAACGCACTGGACATCCCGCGTCACTGGAAGGCCCCTCGCATGGTCTTCGTCAACTCCATGAGCGATCTGTTCCATGCCAAGGTGCCCCTGGACTTCGTACGGCAGGTCTTCCAGGTGATCGCCGAGACGCCACAACACACCTACCAGCTTTTGACCAAGAGGGCCCGTAGGCTTCGGCGAGTGGCCGGCGAGCTCGACTGGCCCCCCAACCTATGGATGGGAGTCTCCGTCGAGAACGAGGAACACCTGGATCGCGTCGACGACCTGCGACCGGTCCCAGCCGCGGTGCGCTTCCTGTCCTGCGAGCCGCTCCTCGGCCCCTTGACCGGTTTGCGGTTGGACGGCATCGGCTGGGTCATCGCAGGCGGGGAGTCCGGGCCCCAATATCGGCCCGTGCAAGAACAGTGGCTGGTCGACATCCGCGACGCCTGCAGCGAGACCGGCGTGCCCTTCTTCTTCAAGCAATGGGGCGGCCGCTCGCCTAAAGCAGGAGGCCGCGAACTTGCCGGGGCCACGTGGGACGAGATGCCTCCTCGGCTGGCGATGACAACGTAGTAACGGCCAATCTTCAACAGACGCCGTGCGCGCTCTGGTGACATTTGGCAACGGTGTGTGACCCTCTTCCCAGTGGGCCGTTTGGAGCGGGGGGAGCCGTCATGGCCGTGCCGAAGGACGCCGTGTGGGAACGCGATCCGCACACGGCAGCCAAACACGACTTACTCAAGCAGTACCTGGAGGCATGGGCGCCGATCCTGCTGTCTCGGAACGATGTGATCACATACGCCGAGGGCTTCGCGGGAGCGGGCGTCTACCAGAAAGGCGAACCTGGTTCTCCGGTGATCGCTTACGACGTCTTCGCCGAGGCTCTTGAAAGAATGCCGAAGCGCATGCGCTTGATCCTCACGGAAGAGGATCCCCGGCGCGCCGAGGAACTGAAGCGCCAGATGGCACTCGTCCGCGCGAAGCACACAGACGACATCGCCAAGCGGCTGCAAGTAGACATACAGCACGCCGACTTCCACCCTGTCCTTTTGCAGAAGCTGAGGACCGTAGGCGCGTTAGGGCAGCCCCTCTTCGTCCTCCTGGACAGCTTCGGCGGACCGGACATCCCGTACTCGCTACTGCGCGAGCTAGGGCTCTGGCGCAGCACCGAAGTAATGGTGACCTTCGGGCCCACCTTTCTCACCCGGTTCGCCAAGAATGACAACGGCCACCGCCAACGCGGTGACGAAGCGTTCGGCTCCCAGGACTGGCGCGCCGTCTTCGAGCAGCCTTCCGCGCAGAAGTTCACGTTCCTGCGCGAGCAGTACCGGAGGACCCTGCGCGAGGCCGGCTTCTCCCACACGTTGTACTTCGAGATGGTCGACGAGGGCAGCAGAAAGCTCTACCTGATCTTCGGTACCCAGCACGAAAAGGGGCTGGAGAAGATGAAGGACGCCATGTGGAAGGTCGACCCTTCACACGGCGTCCGCTACCGCGACCCCAAGGACACGCAACAGCAGATGCTCGACCTCGAATTCGAGCCGAACACAGCTCCCTTGCGAAGGATCCTGCGAGACGTCATAGCCGAGTCGCCCACAGGGCGGACAGTGCCGGAACTCAAGAGGTACACCCTTCTGGAGACCGTCTACCGTCCGACTCAAGTGATCAAGGTCGTACGCCAACTGCGTGACGAAGGCACCGTGGCAACGGAGCCCCACGCCATCAACACCAAGACGCGGGTGACCATGGCACCGAGCCGCCTCAAGGCAGCTCCGACCGGTGAGCAGGGCGCCCTCTGGTGAGCCGCCACTGTCGCAAGCACTCGGCAGCCATGCGTCCGCGAGGGCACATCGAGGGCACATGAGCCTGAGAAACGGTGCCGAGCAGTGAAAACTACTAAGAGTCGTTCCCGCAGGTCAGCGCGTATACCGCCAAGAAGCCCCAGGTCAGCGCCCCGTCTCCTCCAATCGCTGCACGAGTGGCAGGACTTCTCGCACCGGCTGCACGAAGCGGGACGTCAGCCGTATTGCCTGGTGTGGCCCTGATCCGAGGCTTCACGCATACCGGGCGGGGCTTTCGGGTCCCGCCCTCTTTATGTGCCGAAAGGGGCCGTCAGGCGGCCGGACCGCATTGCGGGCACATGGGTGTCGCCCGGAGCGTCGGTGCACCACCTCGGGCGGTGTCTGTTCCCTCGCGGCGGGCCCACAGATCGAGGCGGTCCCGCAGCGGCTGCCGCGGCAACCGTCCCTGGACGTCGAGGAGTTCCTCTGGTTCCCGGTGGGCAGGACAGCCCGCGGGCGGGGCCGCGAGCCCCGGCCTCCAGGCCCAAGGGGGTACGGATGTCCGTTGCGGAAGCCGTGGGGGGACCGCGCCGCGAACCGGCCGGCGCGCCGCACGGGCCCGCTGTCGGTCGTACCGGTCTCCGCCTCATACGGCTTCGTGATTGGCGTCGCGGTCTCCTCCTCCCCGCCCTGTAGAGCTGACCCCTTGGGGCTAGGCGACGGGTGGTCAGTACGGGCCCGTGGGCCCGGTGGGGTCGTAGGAATAGAGGTCAGTGGCCGAGGTGCCGCAGGCAGTCCTCGAACGTGGCGTGGGTCGCGTCCGCGGGGCTGGCGTGCCGGTTGTACCAGGCGGTGTCGAGGCGCGACTCGCGCTGCTGATGGCCCGCCCGGCAGCGCAGCCAGATCTGGTCCCGGGTGGAGAGGACGAGCCAATCCCGGTACGCGCCGCACCCGGCACAGGCGACCATCTCGCCGTCGAGGACGATCGGCTGCTTCCAGGGCATCATCCGGCCGTCGAGCTGGTCGTGACTCGGCACGCGCAGCTCCGGTGGGAGGAAGTCGTCCACCAGCGCGACCGGTTGGATGGGCTGTGGTTCAGCCCGCATCCGTTCGACCTCCGGCGGCACCTGGCCCTCCAGCCGCGCCCACATCTCGAAGTGCTGGCGCTGCATCTCGCTGGGCTCCGCCGCGTCGCGGCGGCGGCGTATTCGTTCGAACACCCTGACGTTCTCCCTCGTCTCGTCCTGCACGCGTCATGATCGTGTCCTGACTCCCCGGCCTGCTTCAATTCACAAAGTCCACAGTCACGACCGCCCACGCCGGTGCCCGGGCCGTCCCGGTGTTTGCCGGCCCGCCTGGCGTGCCGGACGCTCCGCTGCCTGAGTGTTGGTCACCTTGTCGCTGGTGTCGGCGGGCAGGCCGGCAGTCCGCCGCAGCCGCCACACGAGGACGTCGCTGACGGACTCCGCCGTGTCGAGTTCCCGCCCTCCCGCGGCGTCGCCCAGAAGGGTGGCCGGGTCGTGGCCTGCGGCTTCGACGTCGGCGAGGGTGGCGGCGAGCGCCCACCAGCCGGGCTCGGCGAGGATCTGCTCGGCTAGCTCCGGCACCGCTTCGCGCAGCACCGACGTCTGCCGCTGGACCACAGGGCGGCCCAGGCGCCGGCCGCGCTGGTAGAGCGCGCCGAGGGGGTGGGCAGCGGCTGCCTGGTAGGCGGAGCGCAGGTGTTCGGCGGCCTGGCGGGCGGCGGCGGCCTGCTGCGCGTGCCCCTTCCTCGCGTGCCAGTGGACGGTAGCGGTGATCAGGAAGAACAGCATGTCGATCGCCATCGCGGTCGTCGCGCCGTCTTCGCCCCGCCCGAGGGCCGGGCCACCGTGGACGAGGTCGCGGGCGGCCTGCCGCAGTGCCCGGTCGTGTCCGCGCTCGGCCCGGACGTGGGAGCGGGAGGCACGTTCGAAGGCGAAGGCGGCGTCACGCAGTTCGCGCCGGGTGTGGGCGGCGGAGGTCGCCGCGAGGGCATCCAGGACCTCCCCGGCCGCCGCGATGTACGCGGCGGCGACCGCATCGTCGCCGTGCTCGACGATCGTGATCGCGGTCCAGACGGCTGATGTGGTCCGCCGGCGGGCGGCGGACGGGCTGTCCGGTGCTGTGCCGACGGGAGCGTTTGTCGAAGTGTCCTGGTTGCCGATACCGGCGGCCCAGCGCTCCCGGACTCGGGGCAGCGACAGGTCCGGGGCGAGGCGCGCGCCGGGGTAGAACACCGGCTCGTTGTCCTTGTTGCGGTCGTCGGGCAGGGCCACCTTGTAGCCGAGCAGGTCGCCGGAGGGGGCGACGCGCTTGCGGATCAGGAGCCCGGCGGCGGCCAACCTGTCGAAGAACTCGGTCTCGCTCGTGGCGCCGGCCACCGCGCGGCGTACGGTCTCGCGCAGTTCCTCCCGCGCGGTGCGCTCGCGGCCCTGGCGCTCGGCCTTGTGGCGTTCGGCGCTGGTGGGGCGCTTCGCGGCGGTGCCGTCGCCCTTGTTGAGGCGGCGCAGGCCCAGCTCTGCTTCGAGGATGCGGGCCTGGGCCTGGACGCGGGCGGCGTCGTGGTCGAGGTCGGGCTTGTAGCCGTCTTCGCGGACGAGGGTGGCGACGATGTGGATGTGATCGTCGGCGTGCCGGACGGCCGCCCACCGGCACCCGGCATCCTGCTCGGGGTCGTCGATGCCGGCGGCGGCGACCATGCGGCGGGCGATGTCACCCCATTCCTCGTCCGTCAGGATCCGGTCCTCGGCACCGTTGCGGACGGACAGGTGCCACACATGCTTCTTCGGCCGTTGCGCCAGGTCGATGTTCTCGACGGGCTGGTCCAGGAGTTGCTGGAGCTGCTGGAGGGTCGTGGCGGCGTCGCGGCCGGGGTCGGGAGCGTTGTGGTCCCAGGAGGCGACCAGGTGCGGGTCGGTGTGCTCCTCGAACTTGCCCGGCCCGTACAGGTAGTACAGGAGGCCGATGGTGCGCTGCCCGCGCTTTTGGATCCGGGGAATCATGGTGCTGTCCTCGACCGATTGATCAATTGGGATGGTCAGTGGGAAGGGGGGCGTTCCAGGTCCTCGTGGCGGGAATCCGTCACGGTTGAACTGGCCAGCGCCGCTTGCTGACTGGTGGGAGTTCTGCTTGGTGCCGGCGCGACGACGCCGGCCGATCGGCGACGGTGGCGTCGGGGGTCGGTTGCGTGTCTGCTGGAGTTGCGTACGGCGCTGAATGCCGCGTACCTGGTCGCGATGGAGGAGACGGGACGGGACCTCCTTCGCGTGCTGAGCACCACGGCGGCCGAGGAACGCACAGGAGCCGCCGTAGCCTTTGCCGGCTTGGCTTCAACCTCGGCGGCACCCGGCAGCGGATCCACGTCCTGGCCTTGACGGATGGGGTCCAGGCTGCCGACGCAGCCTTCTACGGTCTGCGGGGTGATCGCGACTGCGTGGTCACCGCCGGCCAGCGGGACCTCCAGGGCCTGAGTGCCGTGAAGGACGAGGTCGGGACGCTGCGTGACCGGGTCCGAGAGGTTGTGCGACGCGACGTCCGCGACCTGCCGGCCAGCAGCGACTCGGGGACGGTGTGAGCTGCGCGATCACCGCTGTTCCAGCAGGCGGTCGGTGGCCGCCTGCACGCGGGTCACGGCGCGCTGGACCGCGGCGACGACCGCGTCGATCTCCATCGGCCGGCCACCGGAGTTGATGGCACGGGCTACCTGATTGAGGTTGTTGCCGACCTGCCCGAGGTGCCGGCGGGCGGCGAACAGTTCGGCGACCAGCTCGCGATGGCCGGCGACCGCGGCGGCGGTGTTGTCGAGGTCGTGCGCGGCAGCGAGACCGCTGCGGGCCAGGAAGGCAGGCAGGCTCGTACGGGTCGCGCTTGCGGCGGCGGCGAGCAGGTTCTTCTCGTCGCCGTTCAGGCGGACGCTGCACACGTAATCACGTTTGTGTGCAGGCGGCTTCGGCGAGCGCTTGCGCGAGGTCTTCTTCGCGTCGCGGCGCTTGCGCGGCGACGGCTTCTCCTCCGGCTGCGATTCGCCCCTGGTCGCTGCCTCGAGGACCAGCACCCCCCGGTGCTGGTCCGCTCCCGCCACCCCCGGGGCGGGCTCTGGCCAAGTCGCCTTCCCCGACGGGGAAGAGTGTCTTGACCGATAACTTGCTCGCCCCGAGACCGAGTTGAGGTCCCGAGCAGGTTCCGGGGTGGTGCCGTTCTCGTTCGGGTTCGTCATCGGGTGCGGGCCCTAGTGGAGCGGATACGGTGCTGGATGGTGGCGGCCAGATCGACGATGTCGGCCGGCCCCGCGAGGACGTGGACGGGGCCTTCGGCCTCGGGTTGGACGAGCCACTGGCCGTTCGGGGCGAGGATCGCGGCGTGCAGGAGTCGTCGGCGGACCAGGACGTTGGCCCATGCGCAGGCTTCGATGGTCGTGTGCACGGACGAGCGTGCCGGACGGGGAATCACGGGGTGCCTCCTGGAGCAGGGGCGGCGACCCGGCATCGAGCCGGGCCACCGCGGGCGATAGATGCAACGACCTGCAGATTTGTGGGTCAGCCGCACTCGGGGCAGCGTCCGACGTGGCCGCTGAGGGCCCTGGCCATCCGGGCCTTCGTAGAGGCGGCGTACTTCGCGCTGGACTTCGCCGACGGCATGCCGGCATGCCGCTCGGAGTGAGCGCTCAGGAAGCCGATCTCCCGTTCGTACTCCTCACGGAGGGACGCGAACCGCGGGCAGGTCTTCATCGGGTGCTGCTCCTTGTCTTCGTGGTGGCGTCCTCGCTCCGCAGTTGCTGGAGAACGAGGCTCAGTCGGTCGTTCCGGCCGCCCTTGAGGCCCTCGCGCCGGATGATCTCCCTCAGCTGGACCCGGGTCACGGCTTCGTTGCCGTCCCGTTCGAGCAGGGCCGGTACGTGAGGGCGGACCTGCTCGACGAGGTGCTCCACGGACTGCTCCGGCTCGAGCGGCGGACGCTGCGTCTGCGGACTCCGAGACCTGCTCCGCTTGCCTACTCTGCTCTCGGCCTTCGAACTCGGCTTCCGCTTGAGGGGGACCTTGTGCCCCTGGTCCCCGGTGGTGTCGGTCCCCGTGTCGGGGGTGCTCGGTCCCCGGTCCCCGGTGGTGTCGGTCCCCGTGTCGGGGGTGCTCGGTCCCCGGTCCCCGGTGGTGTCGGTCCCCGTGTCGGGGGTGCTCGGTCCCCGGTCC
>NZ_JBFAKH010000063.1:0-22894 GCF_040655635.1 Streptomyces sp. NPDC050388 | reverse complement strand
GTCCCCGGTGGTGTCGGTCCCCGACTCGGTGCCACTCGGTCCCCGGCGCGGGGCAGGGCCCTGAGCAGGCGCTTTCGTCGCAGTGAGGCTGGTCCCCACGCAGCCGACGCGGTCCATTTGGGACGCTGGTTCGACTGTCCCGGTCCCGGCGTCACGGTCCCCGGTTCCCAGCTCGGTCCCCACTCCCCGGTCCCCGGCTCCGGGGACCGGTCGCCTCTCCATGTACGGTCCCCGGCCCCCGGCGGGTTCGGGGGCAGTGCGGGGACCGTCGACGGGGACCGTGGTACTCCAGACAGTCGGTGCGGGGACCGTGACGGTCGTCTTGCTGTCGTGGTGCGGGGACCACGGTGAGGGCAGGGGGACCGTGGCGAGGGCGAGTGCGTGCCGGCGGGCAGCGAGCTGGTCGAGCAACTCGGCGCGCTGGGCAGGGTCCGTTCCGACCGAGGCCCGGCCGATGGCCTTCGACAGCCTCCGCGTGAGCCGCCGACCACGCCAGTTCTGCTGCTGTTTGGGAGTGCGTTCGGCGAGGCGGGCGGCGAGCGCGACCGCGCGGGCGGTGGCTCGGTCGCGGGTAATCTGCGCGGCATCGCGATCCCGTGCGGCGATGCCGAGGCGGGACAGCAGCCGCTCGCGTGCCTCACGCCCGAGGACGGCGAGCAGGCCGTGGGAGGCGGCGCCGGGGGTGCGCAGGCGTAGTTCGATGCCCATGGCGAGGTGCCAGAGCATCGCCGCCATGACCGGTCCGACGAAGGCGCGGACGGTGCCGCCGACGAGGCCGCTCTCGGCGTAGGCAGGGATCACCTGTACTCCGGTGATGACCCATACCAGGGTGCCCGGCAGCCCGGGCGCCCCCTGGACGGCCAGGTTCTGCCGAGCCATCAGCGCGGTGGCGAAGAGGGCGAGTTCGGCGGCGGCGAACATGCCGACGCGCTCGGCGGTGCCGGCCATGTCCAGGTAGTCGGCGGCGAACCGCCAGCTCGTGTCCGCGCTGTAGGCGGTGCAGCCGAGCGCGGCGAGCGCGGCCACCTTGACCGCCGGGCTGCCGAGGCGTTTCTGCGGACGGGCGCCCCGGTAACGGATCGCCCAGGCGGTCAGGGCCAGCGCCAGGGCGGTGACGGGGACGCCGATGGCGAGGAGGAGGGACAGGTCCGGGACGACACCGAGGGACAGAACGGTGGGGTGGGTCATGCGGCCTTTCCGGGAGAGGCGTGCGCCGAGGTGGGCTTCGCCGGCGGACATGTCGGCGGCTTCGTGCTGGGCTTGGCGGACGCGGATCGACTGGTCGGCGGTGCGGTCTGCGTCCCCTTCTTCTTGTTCTTGCGCCTCGGTACGCCGAGGGTCCGGTCGCGGTCGAAGACCTTGTTGGCGGCCTGCCGTAGCAGGTCACGGGCGTGCTTGTGGCTGATCTGCAGGGCGGCGGCGAGCCGGTCGGGGCGCCAGCCCCGGACGTAGGCGTGGTCGATGACGACCTGGCGCTCGGTCTCGGTCAGGTGTACGTCGCGTCCGTTGAAGAAGGCGATCACGCGGCCGTAGTCGAGGCGCTGAGGCAGCCCGTCGTGCCAGGGGCGCCGCTCGGCCTCGGTTAGTCCGCCCCAGATGCCCTCCTTGAGGGCGTTCTCCAGGGCGTAGTTGAGGCAGTCGCGGCGGACCGGGCACAGGCCGCACAGTTCCTTCGCCTCGGCGATGGCCTCGTGGTCCCGGGGGAGCGGGAAGAACGTGGCGTCGGCGTCCTCGGGGTCCATGCCGTGGCACACGCCGCGGATGTGCCAGCTGGTGTCGCCGATGCCGCGCAGGCCGGTGGCCGGCGCGTTGTGGGTGGTGATGTGGCGCAAGGTGGTCTCCGATGTGCTGCCGCGTCAGCCGGTCGGGGCCGGCGGAGGACGGACGCGGCGTCGGGTGCCGGCTGCGGCGTGGGACGCCGCAGCCGGGGCGGGGCGGTGGCGTGGCGGTGATGCACCCGGACGGGGTGCACCGGCGGGGCAGGCCAGTCAGGCCATCGCGGGCTGCTGGACCTGCTCGGTCTCGTGGGCCTGCCGGGCGGCGGCGAGGTCGAGGCGGCCAGGGTGCGGGGTGGCGCGCGGGGCGTTGCCGCGTGCGTAGCCGTCGCGGTCGATCCGTCGGCGGCGGCATGGCTCGCCGACCGGGGCCTGGCACCAGTCGCAGCGGACGCCGAGGGCATCGGGCTGCCCCTGGGCGATGGCCGCCTCGCGCCCCGCACGTGCGGGCCGGAAGGGCGCGAGGGCGGCCCGGGCCTTCGGCGGAATGCAGGAGCCGACCTCCCGCAGCCGCGCCTCCAGCTTCGGGTCGATCCGGCCGCTGGTGATGGCCCGGTACTGCGCGGGCTGAGCGCTGCCAGTGGCTACGGCGCGCCGGGTGCCGACCAGCTCGGCGGCCCAGGCCGCCTGGTCGTCGGGATCGGCGGACGGGGTGGGGTCGGTGTGCCGGCCCAGGCGGTCGCGCCGGTAGCTCTCCCACGGGCGGGCGATGTCCGCGGGCAGGATCTGGTACGGCGAGACCCGGATGTGCCGGCGGGCTGCGATGCGGGCGTCCCAGCCGTGCGGTGTGGCCATCGGCACGTCGCCGAGCAGCTCGTGCCACTGGGCGAGCTGGTCGCGGGCCTCGCCCTGGTCGGTGCGGATGGTGCGGGGGTCGAGTCGGCCGATGTAGGCCAGCAGGGCGGCGATTTCGCGGCGGTCCATGGCTACTCCGTTCCGGTCGGCTCGTCGAGGGCGGCGAGCAGGGCCGCGGTGTGGGCTTCCGCCCGGGTCATGCCGCCTGCAGGGGCGGGGCCGCTGCCGGGCAGGGCGTACAGGTTCGGACGGCCGAGGGTGTGTTCCCGGGCGATCCAGGAGCGCCAGTCGGCAGCCCAGGCCCCCGCCGAACGGGGCTTCCAGTCGGCCCGGTGGGCACGCCACTTGGCGTCGGCCGCCTGCAGGCCGTCCTCGCCGAGGCGGGCGAGATGCCCCTCCTGGTGGGCCCAGGCTTCGGTGGCTGGGTCGACCTGCCACTCGCCGGCCGGGGTGACGGCGGCACCACTACTGCTGCCTTTACGGTTCACCTTCGGTTCTCTACGGTTCTGGGGGTTGGATTCCGCACCTTGCGGGGTGCGGAATCCGGCACGTCGGGGGGTCGGGTTCCGTCGGGAGGGGCCGGGTTCCGCACCGGTCGGATTCCGGCGGGAGGGGGCGGATTCCGCGCCCTCCCTGGGCCAGATCCCGTGCCGCCGGAGCCGCGTCTCGTCCAGCTCGGGCACCGGGTCCGACTCGCTCGGCGGCTCGACGTAGGTGTCCGGGTCCTCTCGCGTGGCTGCCGCGACCTTGGCCAGCCATGCGGCGGCGCGTGGCAGGCGGTAGGCCGTGGTGCGCTGCGGGCCCTGCAGGTGGTCCAGCGCCTTCAGCTCGCCGCTCTGGACGAGCGACGTGAGCGCGTCGCGTACCGCGGTCCGGCTCGCGTTCGTGCGCTCGACCAGGCTGGAGAGTGAGGCCCAGGCGGCGCACTGCTCGTCCGGTACGCGATCGGCGATCGACAGCAGGACCAGACGCGCGGTCCCGCGGCTGGAGCTGTGCTCCCACACCCACTCGCGGGCGTCGACGCTCACTGACCGCTCCCGATCCTCGGGCGGGAGGGCCGCGCCGGCCCGGCGGCCGGGACGTGTTCCCGCCGCCGGCGTGTAGGGGCGGGGAAGCGGACGGCTGCCGAGCAGGCCAGGCCATTGGGCCTTTTGCGCAGGACGGAGCGCATGCAAGAATCTCCTTTGGTGTTGCCATGCTGAGACGCCCCCTGGAAGGGATCAGCGTGGTGATGGTGGCGATCTCCGCCCTTGCCGGGGCGGTCTGCCGTGAAGCGTCCGGCGTCCGGGAGTTGCCGCTCTCGGGCGCCGTCGCTGTTTGCGGGCCTACGTGACCCGGAGTGTGCGCATGCCACTGCTCCTCATGTCCGTCGCGCCGGGCGGTCTGCCCGGGGGACGACGAACATACGCACGCCCCCGCGTCAAGATCCAGACTTGGTTCTTAAACTCTCTACAACTCTCTGCTTCATGCCGGTTTGTCCGTTAGTAGGCTTACGTGAGGCCAGGGCCACGCTGCTCGGTTGAGGTCGCCCCGCGTGGGAGCTGTTCACACCTGTTGACAGTCAGGCAAGATCGTAAGCTGTGGGCAGCATCGTCTGTCAACTGATGCGGACATCTTCGTCGTCCCCGTGGGTGCGATGTGCGCGTGTGTTGACAGGTTTGGTTTGATGGACCCCTGTGCGTGACAGAGGGAGGTCGAGTGGTGGGCGACGAGGTTAGTGAGGAGGGGCGGGCTCTGGCGGAGAAGGTCGACCGGCTGTTCCGGGTGATTCACCCCGAGGGGCGGGGGCCTTACTCGCTGCGCGAAGTGGCCCGAGGTGTGGCGGACATGGGCGGCCCCAGCATGTCGGCGAGCTTCCTTCATCAGCTGCGCACGGGGCAGCGGGATAATCCGGGCATCAAGTACCTGAAGGCGATCGCGGACTTTTTTGGCGTACAGCCGGCGTACTTCTTTGATGACGCCGAGGGGGCGCGCGCCCAGGCGGAAGTGACCCTGCTCGAGTCGATGCGCGACAACCAGGTCCGCTCCGTGGCCCTGCGCGCCTCCGGCCTTTCCCCTGAGACTCTCCGCACCGTGCAGGCGTTCATCGAGCGAGCTCGGGAGCTTGAGGGTCTCAACGGGGACGGTCAGCCGGAACGGGGTGTATGACTCTCGTCACTTCCCGCAAAGGGTAGAACCTGCGGGAATTAGGGCACTTCTGTCCGGTCGTCCTGAAAATGGCGGAGCTCTCGAAAGCGCTCCGTGCTCGGGATGGCCACGCAGGGTGTCGATCTTGAAAGTCTGAATTCTCCTCTCTGGATCATTATCCCCCGGGTCGCATAAAGTGCCCGATGGTGCGCCATCGGTGCGCCTGCAGCAAGCAGAAATGAAAGACCAGGGAGGGAATCGTTGCGCTCACAGCGACGACTCCGGATACCGTCCTTCCGGCAGCGCCGGAAACTGGTGAATCCGGATCCACTGTCAGGGATCGAGATTCCTTCCCCCTTCGATCTGCAGAAGTTCTGCGCCGCCGTAGCGGAGCACCGAGGTCGCCCTCTGCTTGTCGAGGAAGTCGAAGGAGTGAGCGGCGCGGACGACGAGTTGTGCGGCCTGTGGGTGGAACTCGATACCGCGGACTGCATCTTCTTCGAGGCGTCGACCTCTCCGTTGCACCGAGACCACATCGTCCTGCACGAGATCAGTCACATGCTCCTCGGGCACAGCTCCTCGAGTGACACGAGCACTGGCGCCAACCTGGGTGAACTGTTCACCACCATCGATCCCCGCACTGTCCGCAGCGTGCTGGGGCGGGCGAACTTCAGCAGTCCGCAGGAGCGCGAGGCCGAACAACTCGCCACCCGAATAGCCAAATTGGCAAAACTGACGCCCCTTCCGGAAACTCGTGATCCCGAACTCGACCGTCTTGACGCGGCGTTGCGCGGTGACGGTAAATGATGAACATCTTCACGTTCGTGGTCGCTGTACTCCTGTGGATTACCGTTGCCTGGCGTGCCGTCAAGGTCTGGCGGAAAGGGCAGGACAGATCTCTTTGGTGGGCATTCTTCGGGCTGGCCGTCATGATGACGTTGCGCATGCAGCCCGGTAGAACACTCGACCATTGGACAGGCATTACCGACCTCTCTTACTTGCTGAAGCACCTCATCGGAGGGGTGCTCGCACCAGCTGCTCTGCTGGCCTTCCTGCGTAAGATTTCCGGGGCTTCGGACGGACCGCGAACCAAGCGGCGGCGCATCATGGTCGCCTGCGCGACGGCGCTCGCCATGGCGGTCTTGTTCTTCGCGAAACTCCAGCCGTACGAGACGCCGTCGATATTCGCGGATCCCGTGGCCCATTACGTGTTCCTCGCCTACACGCTTCTCTTCCTCGGCTACCTCACCGTCTCACTGCTGGGAGGCATGAGGCTCTGCTGGCGCTGGGGACGCAACGCAAGTGGTCCAGCGCTCAGTTGGGGGCTTCGAACCATCGGCGTGGGCCTGGCCGCCGGTGTCGGGTATGCCGCCGTCAGAGCGACAACGATCACCACACGCATCCACGGTGACGGTCTCTTCCCCGGCGCCGTGGACGACTACATCTCCACCGCCCTGCTCATGGCGGCCCTCGTCCTCATCGTCGCGGGCAGCAGCCTGCCCACGCTCAGCCTGCTCCGCAGGTGGCGGGCCAAGCGGCACGCGCTCCTGCTCCTGCGTCCCCTGTGGCGAGACCTCACACAGGTCACACCCTCCGTACGCCTCCACGCTCCACGCGGCACGGTGACCGAACACCTCAACCCGCTCAACGTGCACGGCCGTCTGTACCGGCGAGGCGTCGAGATCCGGGACGCCGCTCTGGCCCTCAACAACTACGCGTCGCCCGCCCTCCGGAAACGGGCCCAGCAGCACGCCGAAGCCCGGGGCCTCTTCGGCACCCAGGCCGCAATCGCTGCCGAAGCCTGCTGGCTCGCCGCCGCACGCCGCGCCAAGTCCCGGGGCGCAGCGCCCGGTTCCAGTGCCGAGCACCGCCCCGCGGGCGGCGGGCGGGACCTGCGCAGTGAGATCTCCGCGCTCACCCAACTGTCCGACGCCTACCACTCCGACCTCGTCCGAGACTTCACGGACTCCGAAGACCGCCTGATGGAGCCACTGGCATGAGCACCTTCGTCGCACCCCCCACCCCCACCTACGCCGAAGCCACCCCGCGAGTGAAAGCGGCGAAGGTCCTCACCGACGTCTTCGCACCGGCCAACCTGGTCATCGCGCTGCTCCTGCTGATCGGCTGGCACAGCACCAGCAGTTTCAGTGGAGTCGGATGGGGCCTGTTCGCTGCCTTGTTCTGCGGCATCGTCCCCATGGGGATCATCCACTTCGGCGTCCGCCGCGGGAAGCTCACCGACAAGCACGTCCGCGTACGCAGGCAGCGCATCGCCCCCCTCACGGCCACCCTGGCCTCCGTGGTGACCGGCATCGTTCTCCTGAACGTCCTGGGCGCGCCGAGGGAGGTCTTCGCGCTCGTCATCGCCATGCTCGTCGGCCTGGCCAGCGCGCTGACGGTGACGGTGTGGTGGCAGATATCCGTGCACAACGCCGTTGCCGGCGGCACCGTGATGATCCTCGTCCTGGTCTTCGGCCAGACACTGGTCCTTCCCGCGGTCCTTTTCGTCGTCGTCATGGGGTGGTCCCGCCGCGTCCTGAAGGCACACACCCTGGCTCAGCTCGTCTGCGGCACGGCGTTGGGCTCCACCGCTGCCCTGGCGTTCACGCTTCTGCGATAGCAGCCCCGGCGGGCGCGCCGTGTCGGGCGCGCCCCGTATCGGTCGAGCCGCCTGGTAGCCACGCGCAGCAGCGGCTGACGATCACCTTGTCCAGTCACGCTATCGGCGCTGGGTCCATCTTCGTGGCGCGATGGATCAGCTGAGCGGCTGGGCCTGGGAGTGGGTCTCGTGCCAGGCAGACGCCTGTCCAGGAAGCCCCCGATGCTTACGTACGGAAACACCGGACGTCCAGCAGCTCGGCCGGCTCTGTTCCGTAGTCAGTGGTGACGCTACGTCTCTGTCTGCAACCATGGGGCATGGACGACGTCAACACCCTTACCGCCGTGGTGCCTTCTGGCCTGCTGACGCTGGTTGAGGTGACGGATGGCGGTGAGGCAGTCCGGGCCACTGCCCGGACCCGAAATGTCCCGGTGCCTGCTCGATATGCGGTACGCCGACGGCGAAGGTGCACGGGTATCACCGCCGGCCGATGGCAGACGTGCCGGTGGACGGCCGCCGGGTCCAGATCCGTGTCCTGATCCGGAGACTGACCTGCCCGGCCCTGGGCTGCCGCCGACAGACCTTCCGCGAGCAGATCCCTGGGCTGCTGGAACGCCACCAGCGCCGCACCACGCGCCTGGCCGGACAGATGTCCGCGGTCGTCAGGGAGTCATGCGGCCGAGCAGCCGCGCGCCTCGCCCCGTCACCGGCCGTGCCCCTGTCCTACGCCACGGCCCTGCGCTTGCTGCGGCGTATCCCCACACCGCAGATGCCCCTCCCGAAGGTGATCGGGGTCGACGACTTCGCCCTGCGCCGCCACCCTGGAAGCCTGGCTGCGTGAACATCCCGACGCCGAGGTCGTGTGTCGGGACGGATTGGCCACCTACGCCGAGGCAATCCGCCGGGCACTGACGGTAGCGGCTGGCTGAGGAGTGCCCAGGCGGTACGTGAAGTGCCCGGGACCGGTGGGCGGTTCAGAGCGCGCGGGCGTGCTGGAAGACGATGTCGAGCCGCTCACGCAGCCCGTGGTCGGTGACCAGCTTCAACGCCCGGGTGAAGTCGTACTGGGCGGCGGCCAGGTGAGTGCGCTGCTGGCGGACGTGGTCGGCGAGGACGGCGTGTCCGGTCCCCGAGGTGCCGGACAGGATCCGGAGGGTGTAGATGACGGTGAGAGGAAAGGCGAAGCAGGCGTGGAGGAACCCGTACGCGGGCCGCTTGGTGCCCCGCCACGGGGAGAAGTAGGTCTCGTCGGGGATGGTGACCTGGAGCGCGGCCAGGGCGTCGTTGAGCCAGTTGTGGGCGGCTTCGTGGACGAGGTCGCGGCCGAGCACGGCTGCGTCGCCGGTGTGGTCGGTGAAGACGGTCGCCGGCAGCCGGGTGATGGCGAAGCTGCGCAGGGTCTGGTCGGGGCGGCGCCGGCCGGTCAAGCAGATCACGGTGGCGTGCGCCGCGACGAGCTCGCCGAGGCCGGAGGCGCCGATGCGGTCGAAGGCATCGTCGGTCTGCGCGGCCAGGGGTTCGGCGGCTCGGGTCGTGTCGGGGCCGAGCACGTAGTACGGGGTGTCGGAGTGCGGACCGTGGATCATTTCGTCCTCGTTCGGGGCGATCACGATGCGTGGGCCGAGGTGGGAGGGGTGGACGAGGCGGGTCAGGGCGAACTCGGAGGTGTTGCGGTACCAGTCCAGCGTGGTCGTGTCGCCGCGGCAGGCGGCGTTCTCGGCGCCTTCGAGCCGGTGATGTGCCAGTGCGTAGTTCAGGGGCAGCGCCTCGCCACCCGGCGCAGGGGTATGACCCGGGCAGAGGACTTCCAGGACGGCGGCGGTGCGTTCACGGCGGTAGGCCGCGATGGGGTCCAGGTCCAGGACAGTGGCGATGTCGTTCATGTCGGGAGGCTCCTTGGCTGCTGGGCCCCGGCGCCGGGCCCGAGCGGGCACCGGCACCGGGGCTGTGATGAGGGGCAGGCCGCTGGGTCTGGCTCGATCAGCCGGCGCTGTCCGCCGCCGGGGCGGCCGGGGCCGGCTCGGCGCTGGCGTCCGGGATGCTCCAGGCATCAGCGGAGACGCTGGAGGTGTGCGCGGTCAGGCGCACGGCGCCGTCATTGCGCAACTGGTCCACACGGGCGAGGAACTCGCCGCACGCATCGGTCGTCGACATCTCTATCCTCCGGGGGTTGCAGGGACTGGACCGGTCGGGATGTACCGCGCGAGGGGCGGGCCGCGGATGGGCGGGGTCATGGCCGCATCAGGCTTCGCTGATCAGCCAGTTGATGAACTTGCGTTCGCGCCCTGCGCGGACCGGCTCGGTGCCGTGGGTGACCTGGGATCCGTACAGAAGTGCGGTGCCGGGGGTGGAGCGCACGTTCCAGCGGGTGCGCGGCATGGTTCGGAACCATTCGGCGGAGTGGTCGGCGCCGTCGTGGGTGAACGCCATGGCCGGGTGGTAGCCGTCGTCGCCGTGCTGGTCGCTCCACAGGGCGGGATGGGAGGTGGTTTCGACGAAGAACTCGCCGCCGACTTCGGCGTGTTCGAGGACGACGCTGATCCCGGCGAGCTGGCGGACCGGGTCGGTGGGGTGCGGGGCGATGCCGTCGACGTGCGGGGTGATGTGCTGTCCGGGTGCGTACTCGACGTACATCCATTCGCGACAGGAGGTCAGGGCGGGCAGGGCGCGCCGGAGTGCAGGCATCGCCCGCTCGACGGCCTGGGTGAGGATCTTGGCGGCGGCCTCGGGCGGCGGGTGGATTTCGAGGCGGCCGGCGGGCTCGTACACGGCCATGGCCTGCTCGCTGGTGTGGCCGGGGATGGAGTGCAAGGTGGTGGTGCGCTCGGTGTCGAACCGGTGGACGCCGTCCTCGCCGAGGACGGCGTCCATGACGGTGGTGAGGGTGGTGATCTCGTCGGTGGTGAGGAAGTTCTCGATGCTGGAGACGGTGAGAGTCTCCGCTATGTGGATCATCGTGCCTCCCGGGTGGGGTAGGGCGGGCGGAGTGCGCAGGCACATCCGGTGACCGCCGGGGTGTGGCGGGCGACGTGGGTGAGGGTGCGTACGGCCTGGTCGAGGTCGGTGAAGTAGTCGGCCCACGTGCTGCCGGAGGCCGGGGCGAGGGTCAGGTTGAGGGCGGGGTGGCGGCGGCCGGTGCGGGTGCTGGTCAGCTCGGTGCGGGTGACGTGTGCGGTGATGGCGGAGGGCAGGTAGCCGTCGGTGGCGGCGAGCGTGTGGCACAGCCGGGCGGCGAGCGCGGCGTACTCGGTGCGGGTGCGCGGGAGCAGGCCGATGCGGAAGGCGGACGGGGCCAGGCCGGCGCCTGCGTGGACGTGCCCTTGGCAGGAGTCGTAGGTGACGGCCCCCCAGCTGCGGGTGATCGTGTCGATGAGGGGCCACGCTCTGTCCTCGATGCCGTCGCGCCACTGGGGGTGGTGTGGGTCGAGGTCGTCGGCGGGGTAGGGACCTGGCAGTCCGACGGCGTTGATGTTTCCGTGCTTGCTGCGCCGGAGTCGGGCCGGGGTCCGTGGGGCTGCGGGATCGTCCCAGCGGGTGAGGAAGGCGTCGACGTTGTCCATGACGTTCGGGACGTTGGCCCGCCAGTGGGCGCGCAGGCAGTGGGCGCCGGCCGGGTGGTCGGGGGCGGCCAGCAGGTGGGCCATGCCATCGATGAGTCGGGCCCGGTGATCGCAGTACGCGTCGTCGCTGCCGGTCGCCTTGGCCATGCGCCAGCGGGTCGCGGTGCACCCGCCGCCGCAGACCGCCTGGTACGGGCAGGAGGCGCACTTGGTCATCAGGTGTCGTCCGGTGGTGAGCAGCGGGTTGGCGTGCTGGGCGTGGGTGACGTCCATCTCGCTGCCGGCGGCGGCGAGCGGCAGCAGAAGGGCCTGTGGCCAAGGGAGTTCGTCGCAGGAGCCGAGGCGGCCGTCGGGGTAGGCGGTGAAGACGTGGGAGCACTTGTGCGCGGCGAAGTGGCAGTGGGCGGTGTCCAGGCCCTTGAGGCGGCGGATCGTGGCCACGGCCGGGTCGAGTTTGATCCGCCGGTAGTGGCCGGCACCGATCCAGCGGGCCGTGGCGTCGAGAACGAACTCGGCGTACTGCGCGGGAGTGATCGCCCAGGCCGCTCCGTCGGCACCGACCGCTTCGACCTGGAGACGGCGGCTGGGGCTGGTGCGTCGACCGGTGGCCTTCAGCGGGTGGGTGACGGTGGTGTCGAAGGCGGGCAGGAGGTGCACGGCGCGTACCGCGTCGAAGGCTGCGATGTGGTCGATGACCTCCGCGGCGCGGCCCAGGACGGCCGGGGTGACCACGGTGACGATGCCGCAGGTGCGTTGGCGCTCGGCGAGCAGGTTCAGCGCGTTCACGATGTGCGGGTAAACCGCGGTGCCGTCGTAGCCGACGCGCCAGGAGTTGCCCTGTTCGTCGCCGTCCATGGAGATGCCGATGTGCAGGCGCGGGTAGTGGGCGTCAAAGAGGTCGAGCCACTCGCCGTCCAGCCGTACACCGTTGGTCTGCAGGTGAACACGGTGCACGGTGGGCTGGGCGGCGAGTTCGTCGAGGAGGTCGGCCATGGCCTGCTTACCGACGGTCAGGGGTTCCCCGCCGTGCAGTTCGATCGCAAGAGGCCGCTCACCGAAGATATGGCCGAGGCGGCGTATGTGGTTCGGGGTGATCTGGGCGCCGCCGGGCGCGAGCTTGCGCTTCTCGAAGCAGTACAGGCAGTCGACGTCGCAGGTCTCGCCGCGCAGCTTGAGGACGACGGAGACAGCAGCCGTGTGGTCGGTGTTCTCCAGGGGCCGCCACACCTCGGTGGCGGCGGTCGTCGTGGGGGTGGTGAGGGTGCTGGGCATCGGGGCCTCCCCGATTGCGGTTGGAGGTGGGCGGGTCAGGTGCGGGCGCGCTGTGCGGCGGCCTGCTGCCAGGCGCGCATTTGGCCGTCGGAGAGTGGGACACGGGCGTCGCCGCGGCGCAGGAACCAGCCGTCGCTGTAACGCTGCGGCAGCCAGCCGAAGCCGCCGAGCCCCGTCTCGTCGACCCGCTCGGGCTCGGCGTCGGCGGGCCAGAGCGCGAGCAGGGCGTCGGCGAGGCGGACCTGGACAGAGGCGAAGAAGGGACTGTGCGCGGCGGCGCTCACCCAGCAGGGCTCTGGAAGTGCCGGCACGGGCGTAAAGCGGGCATCGTCACTGCTCAGCAGGCTGGGCAGCCACTTCTCGCCGAGCAGCGGGGCGCCGACGGAGACGGTCTCGGCCTGGGCGACGACGCGGGCGAGCCGGTCCCATACCAGGTCGGCGTGCGGATACAGGCCCACCTGGGCCAGACCGAGCAGGTCCTCGGCCAGGCTCGCCGCGGCCTCGCAGCGGTCCGCGAGCGCCCACCGTTGGTAGATGGCCCGCTGCTCAGGCCCCAAGACCGCCGCCTGATCCGATGTTTGAGCGAGCGAGCGGGCCGTGCGCAGGAGGGTGAGGTCACTCAGACTGGCCCGGACCGCGCGGAACGCGGCGATGTCGTCGCGGGTCACGGTGAACTCGTCGAGCAGGGTGCGCCAGTCGTGCACGGTGCTCTGACTCACCGCCCGTACGTCGATGCGGATGCCGTGGACGAGGCAGGAGCCCGGCCCGACGACGGGCCCCGGGGTGATCAGGAGCAGGTCCACATCACTGTGCTGGTGGGCCAGACCCTCGGCGAGCGCGCCCACCAACCACACGTCGGCGCCGGCGTACTCATCGGCCAGGCCAGCTGCGGTCTGCTCGGCAACCCTGAGTCGCGTCTCCAGCCACGGCACGGCGGTCATTGGACGCTCCTTCCTGCACCGGTCAGGACACCGGCGACGGTCCTGGCGACCCAGCGGTCGAGGAGAAACCGGACATCGTCCCGCTGAGCACCGATGTGCGGGGTGGCGATCAGGTTCAGCGGACCAGGCGTGGCCTTGTTGGGCCACAGCGGCAGATCGGTTTCCTCGACGGGATCGAGGGCAAGGCCACCGAGCTGGCCGTCGGCGAGTGCGCGCAGGCAGGCAGGGACGTCGAGCGTGCCGAGGCGGCCGACGCAGATCAGCAGCGGACACCGTTCTCGTGCCGCAGCGAGGAACTCGGTCCCGAACCCGTCTCGGTTCTCTTCGGTGAGCGGGAGCGCCACGACGTGGGCGTCTGCCCACGCGGGCAGTTCACTGCCGGGCCGTGAGGGCAGGCCGTCCGGCAGGCCGCGACGGGCCGCGAAGGCGATCTCGGCGACGTGCGGGGCGAGGGCCTTCGCGCAGGCCCGGCCGACGGGCCCGGCGCCCCAGATCGCCGCCCGCATCCGGGAGAGGGGCGGGGCGAGGCAGTGCTGCTTCGCGTGCCGTCCCTCCAACAGGGCGGCGTGCCCGTATGGGATCCGGCGGGCGAGTGCAAGGAGGGCGGCCAGGGCCCATTCGGCGACCGCGTCGGCAGCCGGCTCCGGGTTGCGGTGCACGGTGACGCCCCGGGCGGCCAAGCCGTGGACGTCGATGCCGTCCAGACCCGACCCGGCCCGGATCACATGCCGCAGCCTCGTCCACTCGGTCAGCCGCTCGGCGTCCAGTCGGTGACCCGACCGCAGCACCAGCACCTCGGCCCGGGAAGCGAGTTTCGGATCCGCCGAGGCGAGTGCGGTGATCTCCCGGATCGCGCAGCCGGGCAGGTGCCGCTGCAGCAGGACGGTGTCGGCCGCGCCCCGCACGCTCACGAGCAGCGGCGCCTCGCGCACCGCGCTCACTGCTCCGCCCCGGTGACAGGTGCGGTGTAGCGGCCGAAGGCCAGGTCCCCGGCGCCGGTGATGACCTCCAGAGGGGAGGGGGTACGGAAGTAGTCCTCACACGCTGCCTTAACGCCGGGCAGCCCGGTCCATGCCCTCGGGTTCGCCTCCAAGTCGGCGTAGTCGTCAACGATCAGCGTGCCGCCGGGGGCCATGCGAGGGACGCACGCGGTCAGGCAGGTGTGGATGGAGTCGTAGTAGTCGCCGTCCAGGTAGGCGAAGGCGATCTGGTCGGGGAGCTGGTCGGGGAGGGTGTCGGCGAACCAGCCCGGGTGGATCGCCGGCGGTGTACGGCCCCAGCGGTCGTGGAGGGCAAGCACCTGTTCCGGCTCGGCGCGCAGGTAGCCAGCCTCGAACATGTCGGGATCTTTCGCTCCGCGTTCGGGCAGGCCCTGGAAGGAGTCGTAGACGTGGACCGGGCGCCGGCGCTGCCCGGTAGCGTCCAGCACGGCGCGCATCCACAACGCCATGGCGCCCTGGTAGCAGCCAAGTTCCACCACGGCACCGGGCACTTCGCGGGCGGCGAGCTGCTCGAGTTCGGTGCGGATCGCGGGCAAGCGGTCGGCATCCACGGTGTCGCCGTGGTGTTCGAGGAGCCAGTCGTGCAGTTCAGCGAGGCTCAGCATGGCGGTGGGCCGGGGATGCATGGTCACCACCGGTCCACAAGGACGTCGCGGTCGGCCGGGACCCCGGCGAGCGCGTCGAGCAGCTGTTGGTTGACCCGCGGCAGCAGGTACTTGCCGCCGAACTCCTGAAGCGGCACCCACTCGAAGCCGACCTGGATCGGGTCGGGCGGGTCGGACTTGCGCGGGGTGGTGTCCTCGTCGAGGAGCTCGGCCAGGAAGTTGTGCTGGGTCTTGTGGACGGTGCCGAACTCGTTGTTGTACTGCTCGGGGACATACTCGACCACGAACAGCAGCCGCGAGGTGCGCACCCGCAGGCCGGTCTCCTCCTTGACCTTGCGCACGACCGCATCGCGCAACGGCTCGCCCTCTTTCGCCTTGCCGCCGGGCAGGTTGTAGTGGAAGCCGGAGTGGTCGTCGTACGACATGAGCAGGATGCGGTCCTGGTGAACGATCGTGGCCTTGACCGACACGCTGATGCGGGGCAGAGGTTTCATGGCGCGGTGTGTTCCTTCCCTCGTCGAGCCCGCCGCGGCCGACTGCCCGGCGGATGCTGGTGGTGCGGGGTTGGAGCAGAGCGGAACCTGGTGAAACAGTGGAGCCTGGGCGCCTTCTACAGGCAGGAGCGGGCGGTCGGGTCGGCGATCTGGAGGAGGTCCCCGACATCGGACAGCGGCGTTCCGTCGGTGGTGAAGGAGCCGGTGGTCTGGAAGGAGGCGGCGACGCGCCGCATCGCGGCGAGCGCGGCGCGCGAGAGCTGGTTGGCGTAGATGGCCAGGGCGAACCCGGCCGCGCCGAGCTCGTCCGGAGACAGGTGCGCAAACGCGGTGGGCACGGTCACCAGCGGCACCGCGCCCGTCCAGGCCGCGGCCGTGGCCAGGGCCTGCTGCCCGGTGGGGTCCTTGGAGTGGATGAGCACCGCGTCCGCGCCACACGCCGCGTACGCGGCGGCCCGCTCCACTGCCTCGGTCACGCTTACCCCGCAGATCAGGGCCTCGGTCCGCGCAATCAGGGCCACCCGGGTGCCGACGGCGTCGCGCATCGCGGCGAGTTGTTCGGTCACCGTCTCGATGCGGGCGAGCGCCTGGCTGCGGTGCAGGGCGAAGGAGTTGACCTTGGGGTAGGCGCTGTCCTCCAGGCAGAGGGCGGCGGCTCCCGCGCGGGTGAGGTCGCCGGCGAACCGGCGGGCCGCGGCCGGGGTGCCGCCGGCGTTGTCGATGTCCACGATCACCGGCAGCGCCGCCGTACGCGTGAGGGCGAGGACGGTGTCGGCCAGATCGCGCGGTCCCAGCACGTTCTCGTCCGGCAGCCCCAGGGCCGTGGAGACCTCCAGGCCGGACACCCACAGGGCGTCGAAGCTGGTCTCCACGGCGACCTTGGCGGCCACCGCGCTCGCGGCGCCGATCGCCCGCAGCGGGCGGCGGGCGCCCGCTGCGGCGGCAAGCCGCGTCACGAGCGGGACTATGTCGGCCTCGGTGGGAGTGGTCACGGCGCGGCTCCTTCATACTCGGGCAGCAGGCCGTGCTGCATCATGGCCTTCCAAGCGGTGTGCAAGACGGTGGCGCGGTCCTGTGCGGCGTTGATCCGAACGACCTTTCCCAGTGCGGGAAAGGCGGCAGGCGCGTCGACCACGGACTGGTAGACCTCCCGGACCCGGGCCTGGACTTCCATCACGTCCCAGTCAGGGCGAGTGGCGTCCCCGGAGCGGTCGGCAGCCCGTTCCATCGCGGTCTCAGGAGTAATGTCCAGAACGAGCGTGAGGTCGGGGACCAGGTGGAGCGGCTCGGTGAGCTGCGCGTACGTCTCCTTGGGGGCGCGGTCGTGCTTGACCGCGAAGAAGGCCAGCTCGGACAGCAGCCACCGGTCCGCGATGACCGGGCGGGTCGGCAGACAGGGGGCGATCAGTCGGTCGGCGGTGGCCTGCTTGTCTGCGGCGAGCGCCGCCAGGTAGCGATCCCGGTTCTCCTCGGTGGGCTGGTACTTGCCCTCCACCAGGTCCAGCGCGACGGCTGGGTTGAGGAAGTTGGTGGTCAGCACGGCGAGGGGTGTGATGCGGAACAGGCCCTCGAAGAGGCGGAACAGGCCCTTGCGCAAGGTCGTTTTGCCGGTGCCGTCCAGGCCCTCGACGACGATGAAGGGATAGCGGTCCATCGGCTTACTCCACCTGCCCGGCACCGGTGCCCCCGGCGTACTTCGTGAACCGGCCGCGCCACGGGATCGACGTCGACACCAGGTCGGCCAGCCGGAGCTCACCCAGCTCGTCCAGCAGCTCGGGAAGCCGGCTCTCGATGACGATGCTTTCGGTGATCGCGCTGCAGTAGGCCATGCGTACGGCCTCGTCCGTCGCTGTGGTGCGCAGCTGCTCGGCGAGGATCCGTTGGGCGGTGCCGAGCGCCACGATGCTGGTCGCGCTCTGCAGCGTCTCCAGGGTGATCGCGGTATCGACGGGCTGGAGGGAGGTGTGGTGGACGCCGAGGTGGCGGATGACTGCGAACGCGCCCACCCACCAGGCCGACGCAGTGCACACGGCGGCCACCGCAGCGCGGATGACCGGATGGGTAACTCCAATGAGGAGGGTGTCGGCGACCTGGTCGGCGCTCGCGGACAAGGGGTTCGTCCCGGCGTCGGTCGTTCCGTATTCGGCAGGCAGGCACAGCCAGTGCTGAAGGCCGGCCTGGTCAATCATGGGCTCGGCCGCCGGTCCGGTGAGCGCGGCGGGGCGCGCGGTCAGCGTGCTCGGCGGGGTCTGCGCGAACAAGGCGATACTGCTGGGCGGTGTGAGGAGTTGCTCGCGCAGTTGCGGCAGGTGTAGGGCCAGGCGCTGGACCTGCAGTCCGTCGGCGAGCGCCTCCCAGGACGCATACAGGTTCGGGCAGGGTGAGGAGAGGGACACACGGGATCCTTTCTCGGGCACGAGGACGCCCTTTTTGGATTCGTCAGAATCGGACGCGACACAGCGCCCGCGATCACGGCGCACGGCCGCATGCAGCTCGGGTGGCCGGCGGCCGAAACCTGCTGCGGCCGGTGATGTCGCCGAGGACTTCAACCCCTGGTCCGATTCCGTCCCAGGTCGTCCAGGACATCCGTTCGGGTACGGGTGGCGTGTAGGCGCGGTCTAGCTGTCGCTGACCGTAGGTCTTCCACGCTTCGGTGTTGATGTCTTCGACAGGCACGGTGCCTCCTCAGTGGTCGCGCTATAGGTCAGGTGGGCGTGGTGAGATAGGCGGGGCCCTCACCGCGCCTGGCTCGTTCGACGGCGGCGAGGCGAGCGAAGGCGCGAGGCGCCATCAACTCCTGCCAGTCGGCCATGTCGTGCGCCGCCCACATGTCGTGCTCGGCGGGATCGAGGCGGATCCGGCCGAGTTGGTTCGGGGTCAGCCGCCCCCCGTCGAAGATGAGACCCACCTTGTTCAACGGCATGTGGGGCCCGGCGTGCAGGAAATGGGTCAGGAGCAGTCTCGGTGTCTCCAGGCCGAGTTCGAGGCCGGTCTCTTCGACTGCTTCACGCCGGGCGGTCTGGAGCGGGTCCTCTCCTTGGGCGTCCAGGTTGCCGCCCGGAAACTGCCAGAGTCGTGAGCCGTAGACCGAGCGCAGCTGTACCGGTCGGTCGTCCTCGTCGCGGACGTACAGGCAGCCGTACACCGTGTGGTGGGGAACGGTCTGCGCGTACTGCGTGGGCGTCATCGGCATGGGGCGGCCGGGCCGGGCGGGGCGGTGGTCGAACTCGAAGGCGAGGACGCCGAGAGCTTCCTTGGCCGGCGGGTAGATGCTTCGGAGGTCGGTGAGCAGTTCCCCGAGTGGACCGTCCGGGTCGACGCGCGCGGGGTCCTCCGAGCCGAGCAGATCCTCGAAGGAGGGATAGCGGGTGACCCGCTGCACGATGATGTCGAGTTCCCGGTCGCTGTCCCGGTCGTGGAAGACGACCGTGTCGCCGGCTGCGACAGCGCGCTTCTGCGGGGTGGCCACCCTCACCTCGATCGTCTTACGGCCTGCCTCCACTTGCCGGTAGTACCTCGGGAGCAGGCGCATGTGGTGTTCATGCCGTCCGTTTCCTGTCGCTGGACCAGGGACGGCCGAGACCGCCTGTTGGGTGTCGTCAGGCACGAGTGCCTCCGATCGATGCTTGCTGCTGGTCTGTTGCGGGATGTGCGGGCTACTGGAGGACACGCCAGGGTTTGGCCGGGGCGGAATCTTCGGTGTGAACGGTTCACTGGGGGTGGTTTTGGGTTCGCAGGCGTGCCAGGGTGCGGTGCCCGCGGTCCCGTGTTTCCGTATCGCTGTGCGTGGCGCCGTACTGGATTCCGGAGAGGGCGTCGAGCGCGGAGTCGATGACGAGGCGTTCTTCTTCGGCTGGAGTGAGTTCGCGGCCGTAGCCGGCCATGAACGCGTCGTGGAGGTACGGCTGTGTGGCCCAGGCGTCCGAGAGGCGGACCAGGTCGCGGATGGCCGGACCGGGCTCGCTGCGTTCGAAGTCGATCACCGCGAGGCTGCCATCCTCGTCCAGCAGCAGGTTGCGCAGCTGGAAATCCCCGTGTGTCGGCACGCAGTCCAGGGGCGGGGCGTCCTCAGCACGCGCCACGATCATCCTGATGAACCCTTCGTCTCCCAGGCGCAGATGGGGTCGTGCTGCCTCCAGGTGCCTTTTGACTTTCGCGAGCGCCGGCACTCCTTCCGCCGTGGCGACAGGCGCAGGTGAAATGCGGTGAATGGCAGCGGCTAGGGCGCCGATCTGGTGGAAGAGGCGTCGTTGTTCCTCAGGCGGGTGCGCGAGACCGTGCAGGGGATGACCGGGCACCGCGGTGACGACGACGGCGCGTAACGTGCTGCCGGAGACCACCAGTGTGGGGGCAGCTGCTCCCAGGCGCGGGACCCAGCTGCGGTACGCGTCCACCTCGCGGTGGTGGAACCGATCGTTCTGGTGGATCTTGACGTACCAGGTCCCGCCGCCCGCTCCGCAGGCCCGCCACACCCGGCTGCTCTCGCGGGCCCATGAGGTATCCGTCCACGTGGCGATGCGCCCCACCGCTTGCTCGGCGAACCGTCGCACCCCCTCTGGCAAGAGTTCCGAGTGTGCTGACGCGGCCGTGCTCATGACCACCCCGTCTCCGAGTAGAGACGGCCGGCGTGGATTCCCTCGATGACCACCCGGGTGTACGGAACGAGGTTTTCCGGGAGCGCGGTCGGATCCCAGAACCTCCACTGGGTGCACTTGTCCGGCTCGCGTAGTTCCGGCTCGCCGGTCCAGGTCCGCGCACGGAAGAACAGGCCCATGCGCGGTTGGTCCCCGGCTTGGTCGATGTGGTGGACGACATGGACGAGTTCGACGTCCTGTGGCTGGATCAGCAGGTCGGCTTCCTCCCGGGCCTCTCTGATCAGGCACGTGATCGCGCTTTCCCGCTCGCAGTGGCCGGCCAGGACGTGCCAGGTGGAGGGCGCGAACACGGAGTCGGGGTGGCGTAGCCCGAGCAGCACCGTTCCGTCGGGCCGCTCCAGGTAGAGGTGGACTCCGATGACGTTGAGGACCGTGCCGCTCGGGGAGGCCGGTCGGCGATCTTCCCCCAGGGAAGCCTTGGTCTGCGGGGCTGGAGCGGACGTGCCGGCCGTGCGGCTGGCGGCGTGACGCCGCACGAGGTCGCTCGTGGAGGGCGCGATGCGCAGGCGGTGGAGGTCGTCGGGGGCAAACCAGGCCAGCATCACCCCTTCCGTCAGGTGGAGGTCGCGGGGATCGCCATTCCAGCTGCTGGCGTAGACGGCGATGGGCACGGTCGCGTCGGCGTCGTCGGTTGCTTCCTCGATGCCGAACGGGGTCAGGTCGGCGATGTGGAGGCTGGCTTCCTCGGCCAGTTCGCGTCGCACGGTGTGCTCCAGGGTGGCGTCCTGGGGCTCTCGGCCGCCGCCCAGCAGCGACCACATGCCCGGCTCCCAGATCTGGCCAGGGAAGTAGTCGCGCAGGTGGAGCAGGTACTCGCCGCGGTCGTTGTAGATCAGGGCGGAGGCGTTGGCGGCCTCCGGTTCGACGGCGGGCGTGAGCTTGAGCAGCTTCTCACGCAGGGAGGGGGAGGTCACTCTGTCCACCGGCCGCCACTCGATGCCGGCGACTTCTTCTTTCTGGAGCACTACCGGCACCTCCGTCGCTGTGTGCAGGCGGAAGAGGAAGCGGAGGTCGAAGTGCTGGTGGCCGGGTTCGCCTTTGCCAGGGTGGGCGTCGATGTCGTGGACGTCGATGTCGAACGGTACGGCCTCGTATCCGGCCCACGGTGCCACGGCCTGGGGTGGGATCCCGGTCTCCTCGTGCAGCTCCCGCAGGGCCGCCGCGGCCAGGGACTCGTCCTCGGGCTCGGTGTGTCCGCCGGGAGCGAGGACCTTCCCGCTCGCCCGGTGCAGCACGTGCAGGACGCGGCCGAGCTGGTCGACGACGATGGCGCCGCAGGTGACGTGTCCGGAGAAGGTGGAGCGACAGGCGATGTCGGTGGGCCGGTCGAGGGCGTCCAGGAAGCCGCCGAGTTGCGTTCGCTCGTGCGGGTGGCGAGCGAGGTAGGTATCGACGGTGGTGCGGATGTGGTCGTGCGACAGCGGCATAGGTCTACCTCAGAGGGGCGCGGAACGGAACGAGTCGCGGCGGGATGGGCCCTTCATGTCAGCTCAGCCGCATCCCCTCCGCGGGGGACTTCCTCGATTGCGGTGGGGCGAGCGGTGGGCAGGCCCCAACGCTCCTGGGCTGTCTCCGCGGCGAGTCGGGCTTGCCGCGCTCCTGGCGGGCCCCATCCCAGTAGGGCGGCTGCCTGGGCAGGGGTGGCGAGCATACGGGCGAAGGGGCGGCCGGTTGCGGGGTCGACGGCTGCCGGCCCGATGGCGGTGACACGGGCGGCCAGGCGGAGCCTGGCATTGGGCCCCACTCCGCCGTAGACCTCGCCGGTCTCGTCCAGCACCCAGCCCAGTCGCACCGGGTCGGTCAGGGTGAGCTGGGCTTCCTCGGCAGCTTCGCGGTGGAGGGTGTCCTCGGGCGTCGTGTCGGTCTTCTCCACGGTGCCGCCGGGCAGCATCGGCAGGGCGCCCCGGGGGCCGGGGTCGGCGACGAGGACGACCCTGCCGTCGGGAGCGAAGCACCACGCCCAGGCTTGCTGTACGGGGAGCCGCTCGGGGACAGGGGCACGGTTGAGGGGGCTGTCCCACAGGGGCCGGTAGCGGACGTGGACGTCATGGCGATCCAGCGCCGGGACGTCGAGGATGTGCCGACCGTCGGCGAGGTGGGTGGTGGCGGTGTTCCCGAGCCGGGCACGGTAGGCGGCGAGCATGATCTGCCCGTCCACGGGGCGCAGACGCTGCACCGCGTCCCGAGTCTCGAGGAAGGCGAACTCGGACAGCTCCTCGCGGGGCAGGCGGATCGCCTGCGCCTGGTCGGGGGTGAGGGTTCCGCCGTCGAAGACGTACCGGATCTCTCCGGGGCAGGACATGCCGGGCCTGATGTCGGGGTGGTGCGTCGAGAGGGAGTGGACGGCGAGCACGTCCGACAGGGGCAGGTCCGGCAGGCCCAGTTCCTCGGTGATCTCGCGTCGGCAGGCGACGTGCGGGTGCTCGCCGGGTTCGACGACTCCTCCGGGCAGCAGCCACCGGTCGTCCTCGCGGTAGGTGGGATGTACCAGCAGGACGCGGCCGACCTGGTCGGTGATGATCGCAGCGGCGCCGAGCCACACCGCGTGCCGGGACGCGGCGTACTGCGCTGCCGACAGGGCAGCTCGCGGTGCAACGTGATCCGAAGGGGAGACGGAAGAGGCCACGCGCTTTGCCTTTCAGAAAGGTGGGCGGGCATGTGAACTGCGCGGACAGGGAGCGATGATCAGGTGGTGTCGCCGCTCATCCGTCGCTGCAACTCCCACAAGGACTGGAAGAGCCCCGGCTCCTGAGTGAGCTGGGCGTACGTTCCCTCCTGCACGACCCGGCCCTCGTCCAGGACCACGATCCGGTCGGCGACGGCCACATTGGTGAGCCGGTGTGTGATCAGCAGGATGGCGCGGTCCTTGGCCAGCTCGCGCAGGCCGGAGAAGATCCGGTGCTCCGCCCTTGCGTCGAGGGCGGCCGTGGGTTCATCCATCACCAGGAGCGCCGCCTGCCGGTGGAAGGCGCGGGGAAGCCGTGCGCAAACAACCTCACGGTTCCGAATGGGCATTCGATTCCTCCATGGTCTCGACGTAGCGGAGAACTTCTTCCGCGCTGTGGAACCG